>JAJRTT010000482.1 GCA_024278155.1 Bacteroidota bacterium
AGTGGCCGTTCCAAATGTTCCCCCGGATTTCGGCCACGATTTTCCCGTCCCTTTTTTCCACCAAATCGGGATAGCAATGGCCGGAATGGCTAAAATAGTTCAGCTTTACGATTTCGGCCTTCACCCAAATCTGTTTGGCAGCATATTTTGAAATGATGCCCTCAATGGCTTTTGTAAGCCCTAATAATGTGTAGATTTTCTTTTCCAAAATCCCTTAAAACAAAGAATTACAAATGAATTCTGCCACCTGCTATATTTACTTAAGTTTGGTTATTTAGTGTGGAGCCTTGTGATTATTTCAGGTTTGGAACACAACAGATCACATTGAGGAGATTATTATATTCCATTGTTTTTTGTGTTCAAATTTCAATGCCCCATCATTTTCGACCAAGTTGACATAATTTGCAATAAAAACCGAAGTGTCAGAAAGCAAGCGTAAATAATACTTTAAAGAATCAACCAATCCGTTGGCAATAACATGGTATCCATGGATGTTTTTTATTCTTTCAATTTAAAGTAGTTGTTCTTTGATTTGTTCTGTCAAAGCTTTGATCATAGGTATGGCAACCGAATTCCCAATTTGTTTGTAAAGTTCACCGCGGTTGTATATCAGCTTAAAATTGTCAGGAAAGCCCATGATCCTATAGCATTCTTTTATGGTTAGTTTTCTCACTTTCCCTTCGTGCCAAATCCAGAACCTCCCGGATGATTCCTGTGATGGTAAGGCCGGATGGACACCACAAGTGGAATATATCCTGTTTGGTTGTTTGTGGACCCTGGATAAATGCTCGGTACCCGGGCGCACACCGGCTTTTCGGATTGCTTTGTTCCTGTAACCGGCAAATATCAATCCTGACACTTGTTTTTTTTGTTCTTCAAGGATTGTATATGGTTCGTTCAAATATTCGAAATTATTGGTTTTGTCCAAAAAATCTTTCAATATCGGTTTAGGTTTCTTTTTGATTTTTGAAAAATCAAATAGTTTATCCTTATGGCCAATTATTATAATCCTTTCCCTGTTTTGTGGTACTCCGTAATTGGAGGCATTGAGTACCTGGCTGGAGATTTTATAACCAAGTTCTTCAAGGTGCTTGACAATTGTCGACAATGTCCTTTTTTTGTCGTGGTATATGAGATGTTTGACATTTTCAAGCAGGATTACCTTGGGATTGTACTTTGCGATTATTTCAAAGACATGGTAAATCAGGGTTCCCCTCGTATCTTCAAATCCTTTCATCTTTCCGGATATACTGAATGGTTGACAAGGAAACCCGGCACATAAAATATCATGCTCAGGCACAATATCGGTATTTAAAGTGGTAATATCGCCAAAAGGGATTTCCCCGAAATTCAGTTCATAGGCACGTTGTGCATGGTAATTGAACTCCGAAGAAAAAACGCATTTGCCACCTAATTCTTGCATAGGTATCCTGAAACCGCCAATTCCTGCAAAAAGATCGATAAAAGTAAACTCTTGGATTTCTGGTGCTGGGAACGGGATGTCCCATTTTATGGGGAGCAATGCCTGAATCCCTGAATCTTCAACGATGCTTTGTGTTTTGTTGATCTTGTTAAAATAATTTTCGGCCTTTGTTTTATAAATACGGGAAATGTCGCTTGAGTAGTTATGCAGATAATGGGTGAAGTATGCCAATTCCTCTGCTTCACCGTTCATGCCTTCGATTTTCAGCCTCTCCTTTATTTTTGAATATTCTATCATAACTAAAAAACTAATTTGCCTTGTTGCTGATTTTTGTTCCTCAGATACTTTGCTTTTTCTTCTGCCAATTTAAAAAGTTCTTGTGTATCTTCTTGGGGATAAATAATCTCGGCAATTATTTCGCTAAAGTATTCCCGTTCAAGGTTCTTGATGTCAATGTTGAAGATATCGGCCAGTTTCGGTAAGATATCTTTGGGAATGTTCCTTTTCCTGTTTTCGATTTTCGAAAGAGTGGATTGATCTATATCCAATGCCGCCGCAAGCTTTGTAAGGGTGAGGTTTTTTTCGGTACGCAGCCGATGAATATAATCGCCTATTGTTTCTATTGTTGCCATGACATAATTGTCTTGAAAATTTTGTCAAAAGTAACAGTTTTTCACTTTGCTTTTACAATACTTTTCATCACAATGACAAACCTGCTCCCTTTTCCCACCTCGCTTTCGATATGGATTTTCCATTTGTGTTCGTTCACAATGCTTTTCACATAGTTCAGCCCAAGGCCAAAACCCTTCACATTATGTACATTTCCGGTCGGGACACGGAAGAATTTATCAAATACCTTCTTTATGTATTTTTTGTCGATCCCTATCCCTTTGTCACTTATAGTGAAATAGAGCAACCCGTTTTCATTTTTTGTATCAATATGGATTTCAGGTGGGTCATTACTGTATTTTATTGCATTGTCCAGAAGGTTGTAAACCATGTTCAGGAGATGCTGTTTGTCGGCCACGACAAAAGCCTCTTTGGCTTCCATATCACAACTGATGACACCCTCGTTTTTTTCGATGTTCAGCCTGAAGCCTTTGGTCACCGATTTGATTATTTCATGGAGGTCCAACCGTTCCATTTTCAATTTCAACTTGTGTTTTTCCAATGTGGCCAATTGAAGGACTTTCTCAATTTGGTTTTCGAGCCGTTTGTTTTGTTCCGCAATTATTTGGGCGTAATTGCGAAGCCTTTCTGGATCGTTTGTTATCTCAGGGTTGGAAAGGACATTGGCAGAAATCCCAATGGTAGAAATGGGGGTTTTGAATTCGTGGGTCATATTGTTGATAAAATCCTTTTGCACTTCCGAATACCTTTTTTGTTTCAGGATTATAAAAACAGCATAGGCAAAAAAGAAAATCGCCGTGAAAAGCACAAAGGAAGAAATGAGCCAGGTATTCATGCTGTTCAGGATATACCCGGTTTTGGATGGGAATAATATGCCAAAGTAATAGGTGAATTCGTCATATTTCTGAAACTGTTTCTCCTTTTGTTTTTCCTTGTCGCTTTGGCGGATGTAGTTACCGAAAACCATTTGGTTGGTTTCGCAATCGTAAATGGCATATTCATAGTCGATGCGGATATTGCTGTACTCGAACTCCATTTTAAGGAAATGGTCCAGGATTTTGGAATCGATCACATTATTGATGTCAACAATGAAATAATTGGAAGAAACCTGCCTTACGGGGTTCTCGTTGGGCAGTTCCAGCCCATTGAAGGAGGCCATTTTTCCGGCCACGTTATATAGTGCGATTTCCACCGTACGGTTAAACTGTTCCTCTTCCAGACTGTATGATTTGTTTACCCAATACAGTTGGAAAAAGATAATCCCGATTATCGAGACCGACCCAAGGATCACTGCTATCCGAATGTGGTTGCTCTTCATGGGTGTAAAGTTAAACAAAAAGGATATTGCCAACCTATTCTTGATCCCGATTGTCAATAGCGCATTGAAAAAAACAATAACTTTGTTCGCATTATGGGTTACGAGTCAAAAAGTTAGGCGTTATAGGGTTAAAAGGTTATGCTTTAAAGGTTAACGAGTTAAAAGGTTAATCGTTGTTTTTTAGAGGGAACGCATAACTCTTGACTATTATGGGATAACACATAACTTCCCAACCCATAACCTTTTAACATAATTTGATCTGTTCATTTATACATATTGGTTAAGCAGAATATATGGAAAGTTATTTCAGGAAATTCAGGGAAAATACCATTGGCAATGAATTGCCCTTTACAACTCCTTACGGCGACAGGAAAATGATTTATGCCGACTGGATTGCCAGTGGGCGTTTGTACGGCCCCATAGAGAAAAAAATAAGCGAAACCTTTGGGCCATTTGTGGGCAATACCCATACGGAAACTTCCGAGACCGGGACCCTGATGACCAAGGCTTACCATCTTGCCCACAAAAAAATAAAGGAGCACGTGAATGCCGCACCGATGGATGTTATCATTACAACGGGTTTTGGAATGACCGGCGTGATCAATAAGTTTATCCGTATTTTGGGGTTAAAGACCTGTGGTTATGTTTCGGGCAATGAATGTATCAAGGAGAAGGAAAAACCGGTTGTTTTTATTTCGCATATGGAGCACCATTCCAATCACACTACCTGGTTCGAGACGATGACCGATGTGGTCCAGGTTCCACCTAACAAGGATTTATATGTTGATTTGGTTGCTTTCAGGAGTTTGCTCGAAAAGTATAAGGACCGTAAGGTGAAGATTGGTTCGTTCACTGCTTGTTCCAATGTTACGGGCGTACATACGCCTTATCACGAAATGGCCAAAATGATGCACGAATATGGAGGGGTTTGTTTTATTGATTTTGCCGCATCGGCGCCATATGAAGATATTGACATGCACCCGGAAGACCCCATGGAAAAACTGGATGCCATTTTCTTTTCGCCCCATAAGTTTTTGGGAGGCCCCGGAAGCTCGGGGGTTTTGATTTTTTGTTCTTCCCTATACAAAGCCCATGCACCTGACAATCCGGGCGGGGGGACCGTGGAATGGACCAACCGCTGGGGCGAGTACAAATACATCGACGACATCGAAGCACGTGAAGATGGCGGCACGCCCGGATTCCTGCAAGCAATTCGTACGGCGCTTTCCATCGAACTGAAAAACCAGATGGGAACGGAGAACATTAAAAAAAGGGAAGAGCAGTTGGTGAAAAAGGCCTTTGAAAAAATGCCCGAAATCCCGGGAATGCATATCCTGGCCGACAATATAAGGGACAGGCTGGGCGTGATATCGTTTTATGTGGACAATATCCATTACAACTTGATCGTAAAATTATTGAACGATAAACATGGTATCCAGGTGAGGGGCGGTTGCGCCTGTGCCGGTACTTATGGACATTTCCTGTTGGATGTGAGTTATGAGTATTCCCATGCAATTACACAAAAAATCAATAGCGGGGATTTGTCGGAAAAACCGGGCTGGGTAAGGCTCTCCCTGCACCCCACAATGACCGATGAGGAGCTTGATATTTTTGTTGAGGGCATGAAACAGATTGTCGCCAATATTGACAAATGGAAAAAGGACTACATCTATAACAAACACACCAACGAATTCCGCCATAAAGACGAACCGGAAGACAAAACGGAAACAGTAAGGGAATGGTTTGAGCTGTAAGGGAAGTTATAAGTTGAATGCAGGTGTAAAGGTTCCGATAAGATAAATTGTGGGGTAATAAGAGCCTATGTTTTTTCAGGGAAGACTGAAAAAAGCCACTTTGTGGGATGACAAAAAAACAAAGTAGGCTGTTGGCAAATTTGCATATTGTCAACAGCCTACTTGGTAATCAGGTTTTTATAAAAATTCAAACAACCCCGAACGTTTGGGGGTTAGTTTCGTGAATTAAGAGTCTAATAATATCCCTATTGAAAATACGGAAATTCAATTTCCCCCTTTACTGTTTCATTTTTATACATTTCCGTTTAAATCCTTGATAATCACCCAAGTCCCCCCTTTACTTGGGCCAACATGTTTTATTCTCCCCTCTTTCTTCAACTTATTTAAATGATACCAAACACCATTCTTTGTCATTCCAATTTTTTTTGCTAATAGAGTTACAGTAATGGTTTTGTTTTCTTTTATAAACCTGATTATTGATTCTGCATTATTTGAATCTATTGTTTCTATACCAGTATCTTTACTGGTTTCTATACCAGTATCCCCTATTTCAAATATCTCAAATAAAGCATCATAAACAGTTACACTAAAAGCACCTATCCTTTCGTAATCAAAAACTGCTTCCAGGTTGCCATTTTCTTCTAATTCCCTTTTTACCCTTGCTATTCCACGGTTATACCGGTTTACATAGCCCAGGACTTTCATGGCTTCGGCAATGAAAGGGTTTCGGTAATCGTTTTCATTCGGAAAATTTTCAGGTCGTGCCTTGCCATACAAACCACCGGCATTGCTTATTTCGATACGATCGTCAAACTGATAAAACTTAATCGGGGCATTTGATTCGTAGTCCCGGTGCATAATTGCGTTCATCATCAATTCCCGGATTGCCCAGTTCGGATAATTTTTAACCGTTTTTTCCTGAAGGGTCGAAATTGGTTCGGGACGTTCCACGATAACCGAATCATCAATGAAAGCTTCAATACGTGGCAATAAAGACATCAGGTTTCCCGTAAATTTCTTCTCATTGAGAATGTCTCCTTCAAGCCCTTTTCCTTTAAATTTCACAAATTGGATATATCCACCCGGAATGAAATATTCAGGGTTTTTCCCCAGTAACAGAATCCCTGCATTGGTTGGGCAATTATAATGCAAATTGTAAAACCGCAAAGCGTCAAGTTTTTCTTCAAAACCCCTATTGTCGTTTTCCAATAACCCGGGATCGGTTGCACGGGGCAAATACGTATTTACAAAAGGTACTTTATCAATATCCTTTTCATGGGCTTCAATACATGGGCGAATATCGAATATGCTTACATTTGCCGATCGCCGTTCAATTAAAGTCCTCTCCTCCATTTCATTGGCAACAGCTTTTGCGGTCCGACCCTGATCCACGTTTTCCCTCTATAACTTACAGGGGGAAATGGTGAAGGTTGTACTTCAATAACGATGACATCGCCTTCGTCGTATGAAAAGGATTGGACTGACATAATCGGTTGTGGAAGGATATTCCCATCAGAGCGCAATCCTCCAAGGCTTTGTAAAAGTTTGTCTGAAGATTTTAGTTTTGATAGCGTTCCATTATCATTGACCCCAATAAACAAATAACCATTCCTGCAAGAATTTGAAATACTCTTTCCTTATTTAATGAAATTTCAGTCATATTAATAAACACTTATGGTCAAAAGTAATAATTATTATCCTTTTCAAA
>JAJRTT010000483.1 GCA_024278155.1 Bacteroidota bacterium
AAATCATTCAATGCCGGTTTCAAAACCGGGTTTGATAAGGATCTGCCACGAATCAATGTTATCCCCCAGGACATTGGAAGGGTTTTGCTCAACCCTATCAACAACGCTTTCCATACGGTTTCTGAAAGGTCAAAAAAAGAAGGCAAAGACTATAAACCCGAAGTTGTTGTCGCCACAAAAAAAGAGAAAGGTTCTGTGGTGGTAATTGTGAAAGATAATGGCACTGGGATCCCTGATGAAATAAAAGAGAAAATTTTCCAACCGTTTTTTACTACAAAACCCACCGGAGAAGGTACAGGCTTGGGCTTGAGCCTGAGCTATGACATAATTACAAAAGGGCACGGAGGTAGTTTGAAAGTGGAAAGCAGCTTAGGTGAAGGGACAACATTTATTGTCCATTTACCCAGTTAGAGATAATAGGATGAAAAAAACAAATCATATATTATTAATGGTATTCCTGATCCAAATGACATTTACGTTGATTGGACAGAACGAAAATGCCCATGAAATCATCCCATTGAAAAACCAGCTTGCTTCCGCAAGAGATGATACGATGCGGATTCGGTTGCTCACTTCATTGGCTTCATCCTATTATTACCGTGATCAATCCGACAGCTGTATGAAATATGCTGTCGAGGCCAGGGGAATAGCCTACAGCCTGCTCCAGAACGATCGCCTTAAACATGACAGTCAATACACAAGAAAATGCAATGTGCTTTTTGCCGTGGCCTTACGGTTTACCGGTCTTGCACAGGATTTGTCTAATCCAAATGCGGCCATGGATTCCTTACAAAAGGCTTTGCAAATCATCAGCCAGACCGGTGACAAACAAGGAATTGCGACTATTCATCAGTCATTGGGCTGGATTTACGAGTACCAAAGCAAGACAAAACAAGCACTGGAACATTACCTCATTGCAAAATCCATATATGAGGAAACAGGAAACAAAAAAAAACTGGGTTACCTGATGAGCCTTATAGGCATAAACCAAAGATACACCGGAAATTTTGGCGATGCCATCGAAAGTCAAATGCAAGCCCTAAAGATTGGGAGGGAAACAAAAGAGACGCTCACCATTGTTGAAGCACTTCTTGCCCTTGGGTTTACGTATCTAAAAGTTGAAAAATGGCCCGAGGCCCTTGATTATCAAAAACAAGCCCTTGATGTATTGATCCATATGGACGATTCAACCGGTATTGCACGGGTATATAGCGATATGGGCGTAACCCACATGAGCATGGACAGCTTGGATGCCGCCATAAAAGACCATAAAGCCGCACTGGCAATCCGGGAAAAAACAAATGACTATTATGTCATTGCATCCTCCTATTTTTATCTCGGAAGCATCTACCAACTCCAGGCACGCTATCCCGAAGCCCTTGAATGTTTTAGCCAGTCCTATGCCTTTTCAAATGAGGGCGGCTACTCAATCAATAAGATGGACAGCCAATTGGAGATAGGTTCCATATTGTATGAAATGGGGGAAAACGATCTCGCTTTAAAAAACTATCACGAAGTGCTGGAATACAGCCTTGAAAAGGAAGAGTGGAAAGGGATTGTTTGGGCAAGCGAAGCCATTGGCAATGTTTATTTTGGGGAAGGCAAAACCGGATTGGCGATTAAATGGCTCCACAAAGCAATTTCAAAGACCCCCCCGAATAAGTTTTCGACACTTAATTCAATTTATAAAAAACTCTCTGATGCTTATGTCCTGGAGGGAGATTACAAAATGGGATATGAAAACTTTGTGTTGTATGAGTAAACAAAAGACTCCTTGCTTGTTGCCGAAAATGCAGATAAGATCATAACCCTCACCAACCGTTTTGAGTTTGAAAACAAACAAGCCTTGCTCAACGACAGGCACGACAAATTGATGCAACTGAAGCAGGCAGAAATTGAAAAGCAAAAGCTAACCCGGAATTTCAGCCTGCTGGGAATGGGGATAATCCTCATCCTGGCCGTTATCTTTTTTATCCGTTTTGTTGAAAAGAAAAAGTTGAACGAGAAGCTCCATATCACACTTTCAAATTTAAAGGAAATGCAAACCCAGCTCGTCCATGCCGAAAAAATGGCCTCATTGGGGGAACTCACGGCCGGTGTGGCCCACGAAATACAAAACCCTTTGAACTTTGTCAACAACTTTTCGGAAGTGAGTGTTGACCTTATTGAGGACATGAAAGAAGAAATAAGTGATGGCAACACCGCAGAGGTTAAAGTCTTGGTGGAAGACTTGAAATCAAACCTGGAAAAAATAACGAACCATGGAAAAAGGGCGAGTTCCATCGTAAATGGCATGTTGGACCATTCCCGGAAAGGGAGCGGGCAAAAGGAAGAGGTTGACATTAATAAAATGGCAGATGAATACCTAAGGTTGGCCTATCACGGTTTACGTGCAAAAGACAAAACATTCAATGCCGGTTTCAAAACCGAGTTTGATAAGGATCTGCCAAAGATCAATGTTATTCCCCAGGATATTGGAAGGGTGTTGCTCAACCTTATCAACAACGCTTTCCATACGGTTTCTGAAAGGTCAAGAAAAGAAGGCAAAGACTATAAACCCGAAGTTGTTGTTGCCACAAAAAAAGAGAAAGGTTCTGTGGTGATAATAGTAAAAGATAATGGCAACGGAATTCCAACTGCAATAAGGGATAAAATATTCCAGCCCTTTTTTACGACAAAACAGTCGGGAGAAGGAACAGGCTTGGGCTT
>JAJRTT010000484.1 GCA_024278155.1 Bacteroidota bacterium
GGCAAACAACTGAAAAAACATTTCCCCTATCAGTCGGATGATGTGAACGAATTACCGGATGAGATTTCTTTTGGGGAGAAGTGAAAAACAAATGCTTGAATGGTAGAATGCGACAATGTTTGAATGAAAAAATAAGACAATGCACAAAATAAATCTCATATCCATAATATTTCTGCTTTCCTTTGGTTCGTTATGGAGCCAGGATTTCCCGGAAAAGCCAAATCCACCACGGCTTGTGAACGACTATGTGGGATTGCTGACACCGCAACAACAAAAAGCCCTCGAAAGGAAATTGGTAGCACTCAGCGATACCAACGGGACACAGATTGCCATTGTTGTTGTGGAAAGCATCCACGGCTATGATATTGTCGACTATTCCCAAAGGCTTGCACAGAAATGGAACATTGGACAAAAAAAGGACGATAACGGCGCCATCATCGTTTTAAAACCCAAAACATCATCGGGAAAAGGGGAAGTGAATATTGATGTGGGTTACGGACTTGAACCCTACATTCCCGATATTACATCCAAACGGATTATCGAAAACGAAATGATCCCCAATTTCAAGCAAGGCAACTATTATGGTGGGCTCGATGCTGCCACCAATGTAATGATCGATTTGGTATCCGGGCATTTTACACCTGACCAGTATAATAAAAGTGGCAGACAAAGCCCCTTTAGCTTCCTTGTTCCATTGATAATCATGATTGTAGTTATTTCCATGATATTCCGAAGGGGAAGCGGGAACCAAACTATGGGTGGCAGAAGCAACAACAGTTCAATTTGGACTGCACTTTTACTGGGAAGTATGATGGGAGGCCGCGGTGGCAGCTCGTTCGGTAATTTCTCGGGAGGCTCGGGAAGTTTTGGAGGCGGCGGAGGCGGCTTCGGTGGTTTTGGCGGCGGGAGCTTTGGCGGTGGTGGCGCCAGTGGGAGCTGGTAAAAGAGGATTTATTCTTTTGCCGATGCTCCCCCGCAAGGTAAACATTCCAGCAGTAGTAATTACCTTATTGTAGCCAGTTGTAGCCAGTCAATTATTTCCATACTCCACACTCTTACATTATCTTATGCTTAAAGCCAACTCCACAGCCTTTTCTGCATGGATTTTTGTGGTATCAAAAATTGGGATATCCACATCAGATTCCGAAATCAGCAAGGGTATTTCCGTACAACCCAAAATCACCCCTTCCGCACCCCTCTTCTCAAGTCTTTTGATTATCTTTTTATACACTTCCCTTGATTCCGGCTTAATTTGGCCCTGTACCAATTCCCCATAAATAATTTGATGGATTTTTTCCCTTTCTTCCTCATCTGGAACAATGACCTCTATTCCAAACTTATCAGCAAGGACTTTTTTGTAGAAATCCTTTTCCATTGTGAACCGCGTTCCAAGAAGAGCAACTTTTTTCATGTCGTGGTTCGTAATGGCAATTCCAGTAGCCTCAGCAATATGAAGGAAGGGAATCGAGATATTATCCTTGATCGCCTTACTACATAAATGCATTGTATTCGTACATAGAACCACCAGATCGGCCCCGGCTTTTTCAAGACGTTTGGCAGCATCGGCCATAATTACATCCAACTCCTCCCATTTATCTTCATGTTGCAGTTTCACTATTTCATCAAAATCCACCGTGTACATCAGGCTCTGGCATGAATGAAACCCGCCGAGCAACTCTTTTGCCTTTTTGTTGATCAATTCGTAATAAACAATCGAGGATTCCCAACTCATCCCCCCTATCAATCCTATTGTTTTCATTATTTAGTTTTTTTATAACTTGTTTAAAATGGGTATGCCAAAACAAAGGTACTATAATACAAGAAGCATGGCATTTCAATTTAATCTTGACATAGCCCTGTTTTTTTATTAAATTAGCAGATGATAAAAACCTTCAAAAACCCACGTCATGAAAAACATCCTGCTACTCACGAATTTTTCGGAAACATCGCGGAAAGCAATCACCGCTTTTGCAAAAGTTTATCTTGAATCCATAAAGGAAAACTTTCGGTTCAAAATGCTCAATGTATATGCACAGCCCAAGACCGGGCAAGGGCATATGGCACGTTTCGATGATGTGCTCCATCGCTATTCAAAACAGGACTTACAAGCCGAATACGAAAGCCTGAAAGAATTAAAGGGCGGGAATAAACTGGAGATCGAACTGATTTCAAAACACGGTGATTTAGTGGATGCCGTGGAGCATATCCATTCTGAAGACCCCGTTGACCTGATTGTGATGGGCACAAAAGGGAGCAACCTTTTCAAGGAACTATTGTTGGGCAGCGAAACCGACAGGTTGGTCCGTTTATCAAAAAACCCGGTACTGGTTATCCCGGAAAGCAAAGAGTTTACAATCCCAAAAAAAATCGTTTTTGCCACACATAAGGAGGAATGCCGCAATAAAGAGGAATTTAAGAAACTGTTGGAAATCGTGAAATTTTTCGGATCGGAATTGATTGTCCTTAATGTCTTCAAAGATCATTTACCGGCATCCATCCATTTTGAGGAACCCATTAAGGCAGAACTCAGTAGAATCAAATATAGTTTTGAATATGTCCAGAACAGCGATGAGGCCAAGGGAATAGATGAATACATCCAACAAAGCCAAATCGGTTTGCTCGCCCTTATCGACCATCGGGTAAATATGATAAGTAAACTGTTCACCAACAGCGTTACCGGGAAATTCGCCTCCCGTGCCGAAGTGCCCTTGCTTGTAATCCATGAGTGAATTTGGGATTCGAAGAAATAACCGAAAAAACAATCTCAATCCTATTAAGTGATTTTCCTCCCAAAAACCACCACAATAAAATAGAGGATGGCGATATTCAAAGGGAACAATACATAAAAAGGGACACCGTAAGCAGCCGGCAATGTCCCGAACAATGTCCCAACAACCCCTACTACCAAAGCATAAGGCAATTGCGTACGAACATGGTCGATATGATTGCACGAACTTGCAAGCGAACTTAAAATTGTTGTATCGGAAATAGGTGAACAATGATCGCCAAACACCGAACCTGCCAAAATGGAAGAGACCACATTGTTGAAAATAAGCATTGAGGCAGCATAATCAAGGCCATGGTTTTGGGAGATAGTCCACGAAACGGGCAAAATCAAAGGATAAAGGATGGCCATGGTCCCCCAGGAGGAACCCGTTGAAAATGCAATTACCGCAGAAAGCAAAAAAGTAATGGCCGGCAACAGAAATGGACTAAGGTGCATATTGACCAGGATTTGTGACAGGAAATCGGCCGTGTGCATGTTCTGGGTGATTTTTGCAAGCGACCATGCAAGGATCAGAATGAGAACGGCATTGAGCATGGTCGAAAAACCCTCGATGAGAGAGGTAATACTTTTTCGAATATTGAATATCTTTTGGCCAACGGTCAAAATCACGGCGATGAACATTCCCGACATGGAAGCCCAAAGCAACGCAACGTAAGAATCGGAATTCCCGATTATTTCAGAGAATTTCGTAAAAGCCGAAGCCTCCGGGTTGTTCCACAAACTGCTGTCCCAACCCGTTATTACCAATCCGGCAAAAGTCCCGAACACAACAATGAAAACCGGAATGGCCGCATTGTACCAACGGGCTTTCAAGGTTTCTTCTTCCTCAACAGGATTCCCCGAAGCAACAATTGTTTCCATCTCATTTTCCCCTGCCCTTGCCCTTTGTTCGGCTTTCAACATGGGCCCAAAGTCCCTTCCCTTAAAAATGAGGATAAGGATAAAAGCAAGGGTAAGTATGGGATAAAAACGTGTACTCAACGAACGGATAAAAATAAGATAGGCACTTTCATCAAGGCCGATGGCATTGATACCTTCCTGTATGTAGGCGATTTCAATCCCGATCCAGGTAGTGGTGAGTGCAAGGGCGGCGACAGGTGCGGCTGTAGAATCGACGATATAGGCCAGTTTTTCGCGCGATATTTTCAAGCGGTCGGTAACGGGCCGCATGGTATTCCCGACAATAAGTGTATTGGCGTAATCATCAAAGAAAATAGCTATTCCGAGGAGCCAGGTGATAAACTGTCCCGATTTGGCATTGGCCGCATATCTCGACAGATAACTTACAATGCCACGCATCCCACCGTTTTTCGTTATCAGGGCCACCATCCCACCTATCATCATCGAAAACAAGATAATGGAAACATGGCCCTCATCTTTCATTGTTTCCACAATATAGGTATCAATGATGGCAAACAACCCACTGAACAGCGCAATAAAAAACGATTTTCCCTGAAAGAAAAACAAGATAGTGGTCCCACTGAGCAATCCCAGAAAAAGAGCGGTATAAACCTCGCGGAAAACCAGCGCAACCAGTATGGCGATCAAAGGTGG
Organism: Bacteroidota bacterium; assembly: GCA_024278155.1. Classification (GTDB taxonomy): domain Bacteria; phylum Bacteroidota; class Bacteroidia; order Bacteroidales; family JAADJA01; genus JAADJA01. Next base: position 4,343 of record JAJRTT010000484.1, read on the forward strand.
GATTACCGACATCCATAAGGGAACAGGTGTAACCGTTTTCGAAAAAGAAAAACCACCGATTGAAATTGTCAATTCTTCCTTTTCCTTAAAAACGTGCTGAAAAATGTACTTCCCGTTTTCGGGATGGATAATAATACTTGAACCATTTACTATTACAGGCAAAGGGGAACTTTTATCAAAATCCGGTTCGTTGATCCCAACCTCAATTTCAACAGAAATATCTTGAATGATAATGGGGCTTATTTCGATGGAAGTATTTTCAGCGTTGATATTGACCTGAGTTGAGAAAGCAGGGTTGGGAGAATTGTTTTCTGCAAAAACAGGATGGAAAACAATAACAGAAATGATTAATGGAAGTACGTATTGAAATCTTCTTGTGGTTGTTTTCATTATTTAATTTTGGCCTGCCAATTATTTAAAGATTTCCAGGTTTTTTATTCTTTCAAAATGTTTGAGGTTTAAAGTTGCCAGGGGAATACTATGGGTTAACTAAGGTTTTGTGTGATCGTGAAATTTTATGGAACAAAGTGTTTGCCTTGTTCTGTTTACGAAATAATTCTATCAATACTGAAGAGTCCAATAAAATCATGCAATCCTCGATTTATCAATGTGGTTTCTTGCTTTTTGGTAATCAAGTATATCAGAGTCAGACCAAGTTGGCGCATCCATGATTGGTTCTTGAATTGACTTGGTTGGTTTTTTTGATAGGATTTCGGATTGAAGTGTTATTGTCAATTTTTCAATCTCCTTTTTAGGGAGCTGGTAAATCAGTCCAAGTATTTGTTTATAATCAATGTTTAATGTTAGTTCCATGGTATCCATCATTTAAAGACCAAAGATACGTAAAAACTTTTACAGTCTTGATTTGCAAAATAACGTGGTA
>JAJRTT010000037.1 GCA_024278155.1 Bacteroidota bacterium
AGTGGCGATAAAAGGCCAAAGGAGCTTAGGCCGGAGGTGATTGTTCTTGTAATAGGAAAAGAGGGCGATGGACGAAACAAAGATGTTAAGGGTAAGTGCCGATGGCCGCATTACCATTTGCGGTATGCTGAACAGGGCCATGAGGGCAAGGTAACCACTGGCGCCTCCATGGCCAACCGATGAATACAATATCGCAATTACAAAAACCAGGCCCAGAAACAAAGGAAACTGAGGGATGTGGGTAATTTCGACAAGCATGGACATATCCGGCACCTTTCAAGATTTTATATATTATGGAAAGATAGCAGATGTGGCCGTGCGGACTTGCCCCATGGCAATCCAGCCAATCCTTGCTCCTTTCCAATTCATCCCGGTTTTTCCGGGAATCGGGAGGACAAACTGTTTCCGGTTTGTCCCATTGGCCGGCAAACCATTTATTTTGAAGGCGTGCAGGCTCGGAGATGATGCGGTCATGCATCAATAATGAAGTACAAAAATAGTTAAATATTTTAGATTTTAATGAATTTCTTTGTTATACTTTGTCTGTCGCCAATCCATCGGATAAAGTAATTCCCTTTTGGCAGATTGGAAATGTCAATCTGGTAAAGCATGTCGTTTTTTGTCAGGTTTTTCGCCAATACTATTTGTCCAAATGTATTGTATATGGTTATTTGGCCTTTGTTGCCCGTTTTTTTTGTGAACAAGATGTTCAAGGAATTTTCTGAGGGGTTGGGGTAAACCGTGAACAAATTATCTGTTTATGTTCCCCTATCCCGATCAGGTTCCTGTCGCCGGTGGCATACCAAATGCCCCATTTTGCAACATCAATCAAAATAGAAGCATCGCCGCTTGGAAGTATTTTGTTTGATTGCAGGCCAATTTCCGCGATTACCTCCCCGCCTGAATTGTCATTGGCGCTGAATATTATCTTGTCATCGTTTTTCGAATAATTTGGATATCCAAGGATCGCATTTTCAAAAACAAGGCCCACATCCCCGGTTTCAAGGTTGGCGGCCATTACATTCGTTTCCCCGGTATTGCTGTCCAAGTAATCAAAGGCAAGGATATAAGGTGAGTTTTTTGACAGGCTGGGGTTTCCAACGCTTACACCTTCGGGCAGATTGGAAAAGACCTTTTCGATCTTACCATCGCCCCAACTGTTTGAGCCGTTGTCCCAAATACGGATAATGCTCAAGTCCCAATAATCAATGTCGTCACCTGATGCGTTTTGCATTTTGTTATAAGCATCATAAAACAGGTATTGTCCGGTATAGTCCCATTCAATGGCATCTGCATAGAGTACGTTTTCGGTGACCACGCCCGGGGTAAAGGTGGGGTTGTACAAATGGAATTTGGCCCATTGCCCCATTCCATAATCGTACACCCAAATTGCCGAATCAATATCGGTGGTCACAATGGCAAGCCGGCTCCCATCTTTGCTCACGGCTATATTGTCATAATCCGAATAATTGGGGTCGATCAGGAATTCTTCGTAAGGTTCGCTCAGGCCAATGCCCTTTATTTGGTTTTGGGAGGTGACAAATACGGCCACCGCCCCATTGTCAACAATGCTTGGTTTTTGTTGCAATTGTGTAGTTGAAATGGGCACAAAACCAGTTCCGTCCGTCCCGGAAATGTACAGGGTGTTCGGGTCGGCACTGTTCACATCAACGGAAAGGACAAAATCCTGGCCCGGGTTAACCGGCAAGTCACTTTGCCCCGGGGGCGTCCCCCCGCTGCCTTCACCGATCCCCACAGCCGCAAATGCGTCTTTTACCGCATTGGTTTCGTTAGAGGAAGCCCCGTAAATGTCGGTTGATGCCTGCACAAAGGCCACCCGCGCATCTACAAACTGCGATGATTTTACAAGGTAATCGGTCATGGACTTGTAATAGATTGCCTCGGCTTTCTCTTTCCCCATTTCGGTAGCAAATTTATAATAGGCAAAATTCATTATCCCACTATTGATATGTACGCCGCCATTATCGGCACTGCCATGGTATTGTTCGTTTACATGGGCAGGTTGGTAGCAGACATCGTTGAAGGAAGTCCCCCCGTTATGCGGGTCCGACATTTCCCTGAGGTGGCCCGTTGGGTAATACGTTGTGTTGATGATTACATCTTCGCCCAGGAACCAGTTGTCCCGGTCAACCATGCAACCTGCTATATCGGCCATGGATTCGTTCAGTGCGCCCGATTCCCCCTGGTATTCAAGGTTACAGGTGTTTTGGATTACGCCGTGCCCCATTTCGTGTGCCCCCACATCAAGTGCCCCTGCCAACGGGCTGAAAATATTTCCGCCATTTCCGTAGAACATGGCCTGTCCGTTCCAGAAAGCGTTTTCCATACTGCTCCCGTCCTCGTTGGTGATATTGCAAATCGAGATAATGGTCCCGCCCTGGCCGTTGATGGAATTCCTGCCATGAGTGTTTTTGAAATATTCATAGGTCTCCCCGGCATTGAAATGTGCCGAAACCGCTTCGGGCGCACTGTTCCATGCGTTGCCCGCAGAGGTGTAATGTGTCAGGTTCATATTGTCGCCCACAGAAGTATTGTTGGCATTGATTGTCCATATTGCGCCCACGGGATTGTCGGGCAGTTGGGATTGTCCACTATTGTACATCGGCCTTGAGGCATCGATCAAAAAATAGTTGTTGCCCAATTGATATGTGTGTATGGTTTGGGTTTCCCCGTTCAAATCATTTGCCTGTGCCGTGGCAGGGCCATTACTGCATGTGTGGTCGTAGTGGTTCAATATTTCGCCACTGATGGCATCCACAAAATATTCGAACCTTCGCAGGAAGTTTGGGCGGATGGTCAAGTGCCAGGTCAACCGTGTTTCGTTCGATTCAAGACCGGGATGGTAGATTACCAATTCAGAAATCAGCCCTTCAAAACCAACAAGGGATTTTTCAAAGGTGGAAGGTTCGATAAAAGGTGTGGAGATATTGCCTTTTGCCATTTCATATGCTTGTATTTTAGTGATGGCCGGTGTAAGTTCTTCCAGTTTGGGCGTGGGGAAGTATTCACCATTGAACTTGGTCATTTGCCGGTTTTTCCCATGGACGAAAACCTGTCCTCCATAAACTTTCAGATCCTTATAATACTGTTGAAGTTTTATATGGGTAAAACCATATTTATCCGAATGGATTTCCATGGTTTTGAATTCTTCCAGCGGGTTGCTTATCCCAATCATGCTTTTAATTCCCTGAAGATATTCAAATGCGGCACCTTCAATGCTTTCTTTATTGTCGGGCATAAATTTCAATGAGGTTTCTTGTTTTCCTTCAATGAAAACAGGTTGGCCCTTTTTGTTGAATCCACTGGCAAGAAAAACCTCGTTTTCCCCCATATTGACCGGGGAAAATGGGATACTGTGGTAATTGATGGAAGTTATTGGCGATCTGGCAGTACTAACCGGAAGGGCTTGTAATTGCCTCCTTTCCACAGTAGGGCTGTTGTTCGCCGACTTCTTTTTGGCATCAAAAGGGTTTTGGTTTTGTGCCTGCACAGCAAAGCTGATTGCAAGGCCAATGACAAAGGTGAAAAGTAGTTTTTGTTTCATGACAATGTGGATTATTTGTTTTTGATCAATTGAACTAAGTTGGTGTATGTTTGCCGCGCTTTTTCAGGGGCACTGCCTTCGCCGCCCCACACTATTTTTTTTGTGATGGAATCGTTTTTATAACCCACGAAATAGGACATGTTCCCAGGGGAAGAATATTCCAGGGTGTCGAGGCCATTACTTAAAAACTGCAAGAAGATTTTCTTTGCTTTCTGGTCTGCGATTTTTAGGGCATAATCCGATTCCCGGGTCAGGCCGTTTATTTTTTCGATACGCCCGTTGTAGTGCAAAACATATTCATCGCTGACACCCGTAAAGCCTCCGTACGAACCAAAGATGATCTTGTTCACCGAAAAACCCTTCAGCTTTTGGGAAGTGGAGCAACCCGTGAAGAACATAAAAACAAGAGCAATCAGGTAAATGTGTTTGTATTTCATTTTTTGATAATTTGATGGTTTCGTATGGTAATTTTATCAAGGCAAAAATAGGAAAATAATCCAATCATGGTAACTCCTGGTAAAATAGTTTGATACCTTTGCCGCCAAATTTTAAGATTTATTGAAATGGCAAAAGTTAAAAACAACGACAAAGTAAAAGTGCATTATACAGGAAAATTGACCGATGGGCAAATATTTGATTCTTCCATCAATAGGGAACCCTTGGAGTTTACGGTGGGCACCGGGCAAATGATCCCTGGTTTCGACAAAGGGGTGCTTGATATGGGCCTGAACGAAAGGAAAACCCTCAAAATACCTGCTGCCGAAGCCTATGGCGAAACAAGGGAAGACCTGAAACAAGAAGTCCCAAGGCAGCATTTGCCCGAAGATTTAAAACCCGAAGTGGGGATGGCACTTGCTTCCCAAACCCCTGATGGCCACCAGATGCAGTTTGTAGTGGCCGAAGTAAAGGAAGAAACCATCGTGGTGGATGCAAATCACCCTTTGGCCGGAAAGGAACTCACCTTTGAAGTTGAGGTGGTGGCGATCAATCAGCTGTAATCGAGGGTTTGATGGTCGGTTTGTTCCGGTTATACCGAAAGAAATCAGGTTTGCAAAAAAATAAACCTGATTTCTTTGAGTATTAACTCATTCTAACCAGCATTTCTTTGCAAACCTGATAAGAATGAGTATAAGCCAGGTTTTGTAAACCGCAGTTTCCCGCATTTTTGTTTTTTCAGCACTTGGGATATGTGATATTCAACTCCCCATCTTTATGCGATAACGCAACAGGCAAGACCTTCCGTTGCTTTTTGTAAGCGTGCATGTTGGTGACAACAAAATGGGGCAGCCTAAGTTTGTTCAAAATAGTTACTCCGTCCCCAGAACCGTCAAACTCCCTTTGTAGATCCTGGATAGGTTTTCGGTGCCGTATTTTACCTCAAGTACCCAGAAGTAGGTTCCATTGGATACATAACGGCCATTGCTTTTCCCGTTCCATCCGGAGAGAAAATCGGAAGATTCCCAGACTTTTTCGCCCCAACGGTTATAAACGGTCATTTTGTTTTCTTTGATCCCGGTAAAATCCCCAATGGGCAAAAAACTATCGTTATAGCCATCACCATTGGGTGTAATCACAAGGGGCATTTCCACATTGTAAACCTCCACATTGATTATATCCGTGTTTTTGCAATAACCATCAAAAACCTCCACTTCCAATGAGTCGGGGCAGTCGTCATAGCTGACAAGGTAATACTGTCCATTTGCCCCATCCTGCCACAGATACGAAGCAAACTCCCCGGCATTGACCTGGACTTCATCGCCCGGGAACAACAGTATGTCTTCCCCAAGATCAACTTCTGGCAAATGATATTCGGTGATTTCAACTTCATCCGAATCATCCCCACAGGAATTCATGAGGAGAAGTTGGTAAGTCCCTCCATGTGCAACAATTAAATTTGGCCCTCCTTGAACCCCGTTCCAATAATAATCAAAAACCCCTTCAGGCCCGTGCAGGACCAGGGTATCCCCTTCGCACAAATTGTTTTCATCCCCGAGGTCACAAACAGGCAGCTCCATAAGCTCGACATAAACCGTATCGGAAGAAGGACAACCGAAAGTATAGCCCACATCCACCCAATAGAAACCTGTTGCCGCAATATTTTCAATGCGACCGTTGGAACCGGAATTCCAGGAATAAATATCATAACCAAAGCCGGCATCGAGGTCAAGGGTTTCCCCTTCACAAAAACTGGTATCTGCCCCCAAATCAACTTCACTAGCCACCTCCACCATAATCGTATCGCTGCCAAGGCAGTAATTGACATCCTCGACTTCCACGAAATACAATCCGCTTTCATAAACATTGTATGTGCTGGATGTGGAACCATCCTGCCATTCGACCGATATAAAACCAAAACCCGCATCCAGTTGCAGGGATTGCCCGAAACAAATACTTGTGTCGGAACCAATATCAACCTGGACAGGTGGGAAATAACCTATCGCTATTGAATCGGAGGCCCAATTGCAACCTCCCATGACATTCACGGAATATGTACCTGCCTCGGTGACATTGTAAACTGAAGTTGTCGTCCCGTCCTGCCAAATGTATTGATTGTAAAATCCGGGATCGATCAAATAGGTTTGCCCACTACAAAGAATAGTGTCATTTCCAAGGTCAACAACTGTTGGTGTATCATCCACTTCAACATAAATTGAATCAATGCCCTCACAGCCATTTATATCGGTAAGCATTACAACATAAAAACCTGTCTCAAATACTTCAAATGTCTGGTTTGTAGAGCCATCCTGCCATTCAATATCCAAATAGCCATTGCCGGGATCAAGTATGATGGATTCCCCCAGGCAAATAATTGTATCATTTCCAATATCAACTTCCACGGGAGGGAAAAAACCGATGTCAATTTCATCTGCTGCGGCACAGCCGTTTTCACCGGTCACCTGCACCCAATATGTGCCATCTTCGGTAACGGTGTAGGTGGAATCGGTAGAATTGTCCTGCCAGAAATAGGAATAGAAACCACCTCCGGCATGCAACATCAATGTACCGGAACCGCACAAAATGGTATCGTTGCCCAAATCAATTTCGGGAAGAGGAAGAACGGTAACCTTTATGGAATCCGTCATTGCTCCATCGCAGTTATCCGCGATGGTAACATAATAGGTTGTGGTTGTGTCCGGGCTCACAATGATGGTGTCATTGACATCGGGAATTCCATCCCATTCAAAAACATAGGGAGGTGAACCAAAAGAGACATCAAGGCCAATCGAGATCGACATCCCAAGGCAAATTTCAATATCCCCGGAAGTTGCAATTTGCATTTCTTCGTATTCTTCAAATACCACCTCAATGGAATCACTTGCGGTGCAACCTTCTGATGTGGTCACCTGCACCCAATAAACCCCGGTTGTATCCACGTAAAAAGTCTCCCCGTTGGAACCATCCTGCCACAAATACTGGGCAAAGCCCTCACCGGCTTCCAGATCAAAGCCAGTCCCACCATCGCATTCCACAATAGTGGTATCGTTCCCAAGATCGATCAAAGGGGTGGGTTCAATCCTGATGTTGTCGATCAAAATATAACCCCAGGTGGGATAGTTTTGATTGTTGAAAATAGCTTCCAATACAAGGTCGGTAATGTCAAAATCTTCATTATGGACAAGGAACTCGAAGGTAATCCAATCTGTATTGTCTATAATCGGTGATTGCCACAGGATATTTTGCTTTTCACATTTCACATCGTCCCCGTAAACCCTTAACATAATCGGATCCACACTATTGTATGTAAGCGTTTGCTGATAGGCAAGGTCTATTTTGAAAATGTAGCAGGAATCTTTGGAGAGTGGGACTAGGAAATCGGCCTGGATATCTTCCCAGGTACCTTCCTGCCTGGTAAACATCCCGATATAGGTATTCCCATCAGAGGGCTGCACATAAACATTGTATTTCCCCGGCTGCACATTTGGCGTACTGCCTTCGATACAGATATCCCAGGCATTTGGCGGCCCGATCATCAATATTTCCCCCTCAAATGAAGGGTTTTCAAGATATTGACCAGAAAGATAAACCGGGGATAAAAACAGCAACGCAATTATAAGAAATCGATATGTAGAAGATACATTCCCCATGCTATTTGATTGGCTTACATAATTGACTAATATGAAATCAAAAACGTTGCGTAAATGTACATAAATAACCGAAACCGTTTTGTTATCAAGAACATAATTCTGATTTATGTGCAAGCGGTGACACTTACTGCATCATCCTTTAAGCGAAAACAAAAAAGCCCTTGCAAATGCAAAGGCCTTTAATTCTTTTGGGGTTCAAATATTATTGCGCCGGATTGGTTGCCGGTGTCGCAGCAGCAAGGGCGTCCAATTCCTTGTCAAGGTGGAACAAACCTCCGGTTTGGTTTCCGGCCAGCCGAAATTTATCAAGGATTCCCTTGAACATACTTTCCTCTTCAATCTGTTCCTCGATGTACCATTGCAGGAATTGGCTTGTTGTAAAGTCTTTGGCATTGAAAGCCGTTTCAAAAAGCTGGTTGATGGATTCGGTAATGAATTCCTCATGTCTTAGGATTTTTTCGAAAACCTCCAATAGGGATCCAAATTTGCTTTCCGGCATTTCCAATGTTTGCATTACTGCATAGCCCCCTTTATCGTTTACATACTTGATCAATTTTGTCATATGCAAACGTTCCTCGTCAGAGTGCGTGTAAAGGAAATTGGCAGCTCCGGGAAACCCGTTTACCTCGCACCATGAAGCCATGGCCATATATATCCTTGAAGATTGTTCTTCCAATTGGATTTGGGAAATTAATGCGGATTCAACTTTTTTTGAAATCATGGTTTGTGTGTTATGTGTTATAGGTTATGCGTTAAAGAGTTGTGCGTTAGTGTCTTGTTTCTAATCCCGCACGTATGCTTATGCCGAAGCTTCACCGCGTTCGCATTAAGCTTTACCTTGCTCCGCCGTAGCTTTGCAAAGGCTATGGTGGTTGCGAAGCATAGGCACTACGGGAGATATTTGAAATTTATTTTTTGTCTTTTCTTATTTATTCAGCTTAGGGATTAGGGGTTGGCTGTTCGCCAAACTTTTAATACCTAAGGCTTAACTTTGAAACTCCGTTTATCCCTTCAAGGCCTCGGCACCCGAAACAATTTCAAGGATTTCGTTTGTAATGGCAGCCTGACGGGCCTTATTGTAAGCAAGGTTCAGGTCTTTCAGCAATTCCTGGGCATTGTCGGTGGCCTTGTGCATGGCTGTCATCCGCGCACCATGTTCCGAAGCATTGGAATCGAGGATTGCCTTGTACAATTGAATCTTTAAGGATTTGGGGATCAGGTCGTGCACAATATCTTCTTTTACTGGCTCAAAAATATAATCGATATTCTCTTGTCTTTCGGTTTCAACTTCGTCACCGCCAATTTTTTCAACAGGTAAAAACTGTTCGGTTGTCAGGATTTGGGAAGCGGCATTTTTAAATTGGTTATAGATCACTTCGATGCGGTCGAATTTTTTATCCCCAAACCCATCCATCAAATTTTCAGCAATCACGCTGACTTTTTCAAAACTCAAATCGTTGTATATATCGTCATGCACCTCAAGCACATTGAACTCCTCCCTTTTACCAAAAAACTCGGATACTTTTTTCCCAATGGTAACAAGGCTTAAATTTCCCTTTTCAAATTGTTCCTGATATTTCTCCCTGATCAGGTTGTTGGCCAATTTGATCACATTTGCGTTAAAAGCCCCGCACAATCCCCGATTGGATGCTATCACGACAATGAGCACTTTGTTGGGAGCCCTCATTTCGGAATAGATGCTACTGTCATCTGAAACATCCAGGCTCGCACTCAGGTTTTGTAATATCTCTTTTAGCTTAGCTGCATACGGACGCATCTGCAAAATTGCATTCTGTGCCCTTCGCAATTTGGACGCAGCAACCATTTTCATGGCACTGGTGATTTGCTGCGTCGATTGCACAGATGTGATGCGTATCCTTACTTCTTTTAAATTGGCCATTTACTTAGCTTATTATTGCAAATAATTCTTGTTACCTGTTTTTTGCCAAAAAAACTACGATTTTTTATATCGTTCCACCATGTCTTTCGCCTCTTTCTCAAGTACACTGATTACCTCATCGGTCAACTTCCCTTGTTTAATGGTTTCAAGGACATTGTTATGGTTTTTCTCCAAATGGAGAAGAAATGCATCTTCAAAATCCCTGATACGCTCCACAGGAACATCGAGCAGCAAACCTTGTACGCCACAATAAATAATGGCGGTTTGTTTTTCAACGGGGAATGGTGTGTATTGGGGTTGTTTCAGGATTTCAACATTTCGCTTTCCTTTGTCAAGGACGGCCATGGTAGCGGCATCAAGATCAGACCCGAATTTTGCGAAAGCCTCAAGTTCGCGGTATTGGGCCTGGTCGAGTTTCAAGGTGCCCGATACTTTTTTCATTGATTTTATCTGGGCATTGCCACCTACGCGCGAAACCGAAATACCCACGTTGATCGCAGGGCGAACACCTGAGTTGAACAGGTTGATCTCAAGGAAAATCTGACCATCGGTAATGGAAATCACGTTTGTTGGGATATAAGCCGAAACGTCTCCGGCCTGTGTTTCGATAATCGGCAGGGCGGTTAGTGAGCCCCCCCCTTTGGCAATGGGTTTCAACACTTCGGGAAGATCGTTCATCTTTAGGGCAATTTCATCGGATGCGATGATTTTGGCCGCCCTTTCCAACAATCTTGAGTGAAGATAGAATACATCGCCAGGATAGGCTTCACGTCCCGGTGGGCGACGGAGCAATAAGGAAACCTCGCGATAAGCCACGGCCTGTTTTGAAAGGTCGTCATAAATAATCAAGGCTGCCCTTCCGGTATCCCTGAAAAACTCACCAATGGTGGCCCCTGCAAAGGGTGCATAAAACTGCATTGCAGCAGGATCAGAAGCTGTTGCGGCGACTATCACCGTATATTCCATGGCGCCATGGGCCTCAAGTGTTTTTTGTATATTAGCAATCGTTGAACCTTTTTGTCCCACGGCAACATAAATACAATAAACGGGTTCCCCATTATCAAAGTTTTCTTTTTGGTTGATAATGGTATCAATGGCAATGGCGGTTTTCCCGGTCTGCCTGTCGCCAATAATCAGCTCGCGCTGTCCCCTTCCGATGGGGATCATGGCATCAATTGCTTTGATACCTGTCTGTAAAGGTTCTGTCACCGGCTGGCGGTAGATTACGCCCGGGGCTTTTCTTTCCAGGGGCAATTCATAGGTTTTTCCTTTGATCTCGCCTTTTCCGTCAATGGGTTCGCCAAGGGTATTGATGACACGGCCCAACATACCTTCACCCACATCAAGTGATGCGATCCTGCCCGTCCGTTTTACTTTATCGCCTTCGTTGATCCCAACGGAATCGCCGAGCAATACAGCTCCCACGTTATCTTCCTCCAGGTTCAGGACAATCCCCATCAAACCTGTTTCTTCAACCTCGATCAGTTCTCCTGCCTGAACATTGTTCAATCCGTAAATACGGGCAATACCATCACCAACTTGCAATACTGTACCAATTTCTTCAAGTTGTGCGGCATCAGTAAATCCTGATAATTCCTGTCGTAAAATAGCCGATACCTCAGCGGGTTTAATTTCTGCCATATTGTTTATGTGTTTATTGTTCGGTTATAATCCTTTTGTATATAAGTTTTTATCAAATTCTTTCCGAAGGTCCTGAAGGTACTTGACCACGCTGGCATCGTATTGTTTCTCGTCGAATTCGAGGACAAACCCACCAATGATCGATTCATTGACATCTTCGTGCAACTCAATTTCCGCCTTTGTCTGCTCTTTCAGCAAGGAATTGATTTTTGTGCTAATCCCTGAATCAAGCTTTACGGCAGTGGTTAAATATGCGGTGACAATATTTTTATATTCCTTGTAAATTTCAATAAATTGGGTTGCGATTTCCGGGACAAAGGCTTCGCGACGGTTACGTGTGATGATATTTAAAAAAACCAGGGTCATTTTCTGGACCTTGTCGCCAAAAATATCCTTTATGATCTTGATCTTCTTAACGTCTTTTATCACGGGACTGCGGAGAACCAACATGAAATCGCGGTTGGACACACATACACTGTTCACGAGCATGGCATCCGCCTTGATCTTTTCCAGGACATTCTGCTCAACGGCAAGGTCGAACAATGCTTTAGCGTAACGTTTTGCAATTTTCTTTTCCTTCATTTTACAACTCTTGCATATTAATTAAACTTCACCTCGCCAATCAACCTCTCCACCAAATCCTTATGCCTGTTTTTTGTTGATAGTTCTTCTTTCAGGACTTTCTCGGCAATTTCGATAGACAAAGTTGCCAGTTGGTTTTTCAAATCGGTGATGGCGGCCATCTTCTCGTACTGGATGTTTTCTTTGGCTGCTTCAACAATGCGGGCAGCTTCGGCACTGGCTTTTTCTTTTGCCTCATCGATTATCTTGTCCTTTACGGCCCTTGCTTCCCTTAAAATCACGTCCCGGTCTTCTTTGGCCTCCTTTAGCAACTGCTCGTTACTGAATTTAAGGTCTTTCATGTCTTCCCTTGCTTTGTTGGCGGCGTTCAAAGCATCGTCAATAGATGCTTCCCGTTCGTGAAGCCCTTTTAAGATCGGTTTCCAGGCAAACTTTGCAAGGATAAAAATCAAGGCCGCAAATGACAGGGTCATCCAAAATATAAGTCCTATTCCCGGTTGTACTAATTCCATTCTGTTGTTTTTTTAATGATTATTCCTTTCAAAAAACTACTGTTCATTAATTATTTCAAACAACTTTACACCTTGGCCAACCGCCAAGGTGTAAAGTGTTCCAGGTTGCTGAAATACTATAAAAAGAGTATCAACAAACAAACAACGATTGCGAAAAACGCAACACCTTCGATAAGGGCCGCGGCAACAATCATGTTTGAACGGATATCGCCCACAGCTTCTGGCTGGCGGGCAATAGATTCAACAGCGCCTTTACCAATCTGTCCAATACCAATACCTGCTCCGATGGCGGCTACCCCGGCACCGAGGCCAGCACCCAGCTTAGCAAAACCTGCTCCGGCTGCAACCTGCAATAAAATTGTTAAAAGTGTCATAATAATGATTTGTTAAATGAATAATTAATGTATTGAGTTTCTAAATTGTTATGCGTTATGTGTTAAGAGTTATGTGTATTGTGCTTTGGGTTTTGAATTTATATTTACGATCAATGGCTTTCTTCCATGGCCATCCCAAAGTACAAGGCCGAAAGCAGGGTGAACACATATGCCTGGATAAAGGCAACCAGCAATTCAAGCAACCCCATGAAAATCGCAAAAGCAACCGAAACAACCGAAACGCCGTAACCAAGGCCCACGTTCATGTTCCCGAATATAAATATGAGGCTCATAAAACCCAGGACGATAATATGCCCGGCGGTAATGTTTGCGAACAAACGTACCATGAGGACAAATGGCTTCGTAAATACGCCCATTATCTCCACAATCGGCATCAAAGGAACCGGGATTTTCAACCACCACGGAACCCCTGGTGTATTCACGATATGGACCCAATAATTCTTGTTCGCACTAAAAGTGGTTATGAGAAATGTAAAAACGGCCATCACACCGGTTACCGCAACATTGCCGGTAAGGTTTGCCCCTCCCGGGAAAAATGGGATCAACCCAAACATATTGTTCAGGAAAATAAAAAAGAAGAGTGTCAACAGATAAGGCATGTATTTCTCATATTTCTTTTCCCCTATCGAAGGCTTTGCCACATCGTCGCGGATAAAGATGATAAGCGGTTCCAGCAATGATTGCATCCCTTTGGGCGCCATGCCCTTTCTTTTTGTATAGGAACGTGCAATGGAGATAAAAAGCCAACTCATAAAAACCATGCTCATCAGCATAGCGGCAACATTTTTGGTAATCGAGAGGTCCAATGGCAAAACACCGCTCTCAACATTTACGATCTTCCCTTTGTTTTCCCCATCAAGTTCCAGTTTATAGCCTTTGTATTCTTCGTGGCCATGGTGGAATTTCGAAGACATAAAAACCACGAATTCCCCCTCGTCATATAAAATAACCGGAAGCGGTACGGAAACATGTGTTTCCCCAATGCTCATAATGTGCCATTCGTGTGCATCGATAACGTGTTCGATGATCATTTTGCCCGCATCATAAGCTTCCTCGTCGTTGGTGAGGTGGCGCCCTTCCGATTCATTGGAGAACGATACCTGTGCTGAAATAATCAGGACCCCCACTATCAGGGCGATTTGCCGAATAAAACTTAAACCTTTGTATTTAATCTTCATCTGTCAATTTTCGGTTTTGAAAACGGCTGCAATTTTACAAATAAATACTTAAATGGTGAAATAAAATTTTCCACATTTATCAAAATAAATGAAATGGCTTTGGACGCAAAAAGCAAAATGGCCTCAAACTCACTATTGGCGAAAGATTGAATACCGTCCACCCCTAAGAATCAACCGTTCATCCTTATTTGCCCGCCCCATATCGTTTGGTTGTGTTTTTTGCCTATTTTTGTATCCTTGTCAACCAATAATAAATAAGACTTCGATGGTTGGTTATTGACACACCAGACTTAAAGGCACAGATGGGCGTACATAGGAATAAATAATATCAGGCCGCTAACCTGTCCGCCGTAAACTTTGGCAGGCGGGTGTGCAAACAATAATTAACGCATTAGCGGCGATATAATAAATACAAACGAATTAAAAAATCAAACAAATGAAAAAACTATTTATGAGCATTGCTTTTGCGGCAATAACTGTTTTTGGGATCCAGGCGCAAAGTGTGGACGAAATACTAAATTCCTATTACGAAGCCGTTGGCATGGAAAAACAGCTGACACATAACAGCATGAAGGCCACCGGAAAATCGGTTCAAATGGGCATGGAAACGCCTTTTACGATGCTACAGAAAAGACCGGGCTCGTTCCGGCTTGAGGTGGAAATGCAAGGGGCCACGATGATTCAGGCCTATGACGGGGAAAAAGCTTGGATGACAGCTCCCTGGACGGGCAGCACCGATCCGGTCGAACTTTCAGGGGTCCAACTGGATGCGATGAAAATGCAGGCCGATTTTGACGGGATGCTGTACAACTATGCGGATAAAGGCTACACGGTTGAATTGATGGGCACGGACGATATGGAAGGGACTGAAGTGTACAAGCTCAAGTTCACAAACGAAAACGGCAATGTCTTTTACCAATTTATCGATACCGAGAACCACATCCTCCTAAAAACGACTTCCATTATGAAACAGGGGGATGCCGAGATAAAAAGTGAAACCTATTTCAGCAATTACAAAGACATGGATGGCATTATCGTCCCATTTAGTGTTGAGAGCAAAATGAACGGACAGTCCCAAAGCCAGGTGATTATCGAAACCGTGGAATACGACATGGACGTGGACGATTCCATTTTCCATATGCCCGAAGTTGAAAAAACGGAGGAACCGGCAACAGGGGAAAAGAAATAAGCAAGCTTTTTTGAAAAATGTGATTGATCTATCCGGGAACAAAAGGTTGTTAGTCGTTTGTAAACGAGTGCAAATAACTTAATTTCTGAATTTGAACGGAATAATTAATTGCATTCTCCTTTTCATGGAAAAAGAGGGAGTGTTTTGTGTAATCACGGTTATGCCGCATACAAGAAAGAAATCAATAAACCTTTGGAGAATATACCTATTTGATATACTTTTGCAATATACGAAACTAATATCATGAAAACAGTATCATTGAAAATTGACGATCCTATCTTCATGGAAACCGAAAAGATCCTTTCAAGAAAGGAATGGCAAACCTAAATCAAAATAGTGATATAATGATCGACCAGATTCGTGCAATCGATAATAAAAGACGAATAAGCAAAATCGGGAGCTTACCATCAGCCTTAATCGAATCGGTTGAAGAAGACATACGGATAATCATTGAATTAGAACAATGTGCGATGGCAAAAGGCTCATAAAGCATGCGGCCGGAAACCGCAAAGCCGGCTTAGGTCGGGCAAGCGGTTTTTTCCCGCACCGAAAAGGCAGCTGGATGTAAACCGCCCCGCTTCATACACAAACCATTAAAATACAATCATGAAAAAAACAACACTTCTATCTGTTTTCTTTGCACTCACCTTGCAGGTTTGCGCACAAGAATTTGCCCCAATTGGTTCCATTTGGCATTACACGCAATGGACGATTGATCCGAGCGTGACTTCGTTCAAAACATTTGAATCTGTTTCCGACACGACAATTAACGGAATTGAATGCAAAAAACTAATCGAAGTCGAGCGTTACCTGGACACAACCAATGTTTCTTGCCATTATATGTACTCCGAAAACGACAGTGTATTCTTTTATGCTGCGGAGGGCTTTCAACTATTGTATGATTTTGGTGCCAATGCAGGCGACACAATCGTGTTGGGTTTTTTTATTACCTACGATGACAATTCCCTGAAAATGATTATTGATTCAACGGGGACAATAATGGTAAACGACCAGGAAAGGAAAATCCAATACATAACATGTGGTGACGGGATGTCAATTGAATTCGGCAATCATGTCATCGAAGGAATTGGAAATACTTCATTTATGTTTCCGACATTGGACGGTTCACTTGACGGGCCCTTACGGTGTTACGAAGACGATAACACGGGCTTGTTCTTGAACCCATTTCATTCGGATTATGGCTGGAACCACGAGGACTGTGAAGAAATAATAACAGGGCTGGAAGAAACAGAAGACACAGGGAAAATATCCGTTTTCCCCAATCCGGCAAAAAACAATTTATCGATAAAAAACATTGAGAGGGGAACAGCCTACAAAATAATCAACATTAATGGAACAGTATTGATGCAGGGGAAAGTCCCCGAATCAAACGAAATCAACATCAAAGAACTTTCCAAAGGGATCTATTTCATTGAACTGGGAAATGAAAACACCTTGACCGTAAAGAAAATAATCAAGGGCTGAAAACAGAAAAAGAACCCGGGCTGAATAAGTCCCCTGTACCTTGATGCGGTTATTTGAACTTTGTTTTTGTTAAATTGTTGAGAGTATTATAATAATTATGGGGAAACTGTTTTTAAAATACCGGTACGTTTTTATCATCCTACTTTTGGTTTACCCTCTTTCCATTTTCGGGCAATATCTTTCCAATCCGTCATTCGAAGGCTATCCACAACCGGACGTGTCACCACCTCCCTGGTATCAATGCGATGGCAATAGTACAGCCGATACACAACCGGGCGCTTTTGGCGTTTATGCCCCGGCCTCGGACGGAAGCACGTATATCGGGATGACCACCCGTGGGCCCGATGCCTGGGCGCCCAATACGTGGGAAGATGTCCAAAGCCCTTTTCAGGTGAACCTTTCGGTTGATTCCTGTTATTTGTTCAAGATCGACCTCGCCTATGGGATTACCGATTATGGCCACCTTCCCGCAATAACCATTTTTTATGGTACGGATGAGTATTGCAACAAAAAAGATTTGCTGTGGCAATCGCCCCTTATTGACCATGAAGAGTGGATTACCTATGATTTCACCATCCACCCAAGCACCTTTGATTACGAATTTATAATTATTGAGGCCTATTACAGCACCCCGACCACTTATGACGGTTATGTGCTTTTGGACAATATTGTGCTCACCCGATACCCTGAAGTGGATTTGGGAAATGATACCACGGTGGTTGTCTGCGAAGGGGGAACAGGTTTTGAATTGGATGCGGGCGAAGGTTTTTCAGGCTATTTGTGGCAGGATGGTTCCGATGGACAGACACAATATGTGGATTCCACAGGGATTTACTGGGTGCAGGTAACCACTGCAGATGGATGTTCGGCCATCGACTCTATTTTGGTGACCGTGGAAGATTATCAGGAAATGGAAATCGAAAATTCAGGTGATGTGGGCATATGCGAAGGGCAGGAAGCCTGGATCGGGATTGGCGTTTCCTATGGATTGCCCCCATATACATTTGAATGGGAGAATCTCGCAGATGTTTCCGATACGGTTTATGTAAGCCCGGATTCCACCACGACTTATTACGTGACCGTAACGGATACCTGTGGCAGCGTTATTGCCGATTCGGTGACAATTGTTGTGTTCCCTTCTCCCGAAATAGATTTGGGGGGTGATACCATTGTTTGTGGCTCAGATACATTGCTGTTGAATGCCGGCAGCGGATATTTTTCCTACATCTGGCAGGACGGGTCCGCCGACTCCACGTTCACGGTTACCGAACCCGGCACATACTGGGTACAGGTAACCGGGGAAAACGGTTGTGCCGCTGCCGACCAGATCACGGTGGGGATTTTTCCTCCCGTCGAAATGGATTTGGGAAACGATACGATCATTTGTGAAGGGGAGGAGCTGATTTTGGATCCCGGTGAAGGTTTTTTGGTTTACCTCTGGCAGGATGGTTCCACCGGGCAAACCTATGAAGTGACCGAAACGGGGATTTATACTGTTATTGTAACAAATGAAGATGGTTGCCAGGGGATTGATTCCATTTCCGTGGTTTTTGATGATACGCCTACGGTCGTTGACCTTGGAAATGATACCACACTTTGTGGGGGCGAAACCTATTTGATCGACCCGGGATATTACAATCAATACATCTGGCAGGACGGCTCGACCACTTCTGTTTATACCGTTACCGAGGCAGGGACCTATTCCGTGAGCGTGCTGGGTGGTTGCAATTGGGCCACCGATTCCATTGCGATCGGCTATTTTCCACCTGTCCAGGTCGATATTGGCTCCGACACAAGTATTTGCTTTGGGCAATCCTTGCAATTGGATGCCGGTTTTGGTTTTGTGTCGGTGGAATGGCAGGATGGCTCCACTTCAAATACCTATAACGTGTATGAAAGCGGCTTGTATTATGTGCTTGTTGAGGATGTTTATTCTTGTGCCGGTGGCGATACAATATTGGTGGAAGTGGCAAGTGAGGTTGAACTGGGGGCGGATACAAGTTTTTGCGAAGGGGAGCCCCTTGACCTTGATGCCGGATTTGGTTTTGATAATTATTCCTGGAATTCCGGCTCTAACGGTCGCTTTGAAAACATCACGGAAGCCGGGTCCTATTGGGTGGATGTGAGCTATATTTTCGGTTGCCCTTCTTCAGATACGGTTTATGTGGAGATGATGGAATTGCCGGTTAGTGACCTTGGAGGGGAAAATGCACTTTGCGAAGGGGATACCATTGTACTGAACGGGCCTGTTGGGGATTTTGATTATTTCTGGAACGGGGTTCAGGGCGGACAAAGCCTTGCGATTGCCTATGGCGGTACTTACCAACTTCTTATAACAAATTCCTGTGGGGAAGATTCCGATGAAGTTACAATTACGGAGTATCCTTTGCCAATGGTTGATTTAGGGGAAGATATCCTTTTGTTCCCTGATGGAGAGGTACTGGTGGATGCTGGTGAATTTGTTTCCTATCTGTGGCAGGATGGTTCCGGTGATCGGTATTACCTCGTGACTTACGACAACTATCCCGATTCCTTGCAGGTAGAGGTTTTTGATGGTCATTGCAAAAACAGCGATGCCATTGATGTAGAAGTCTATAATGTGGAAGTGCCCAAGGTAATTACACCCAATGGTGATGGACTGAACGATACTTTTAAACCCATCGGGGATTGGAGCGGGATCAATGAAAACAAAATGATGGTTTATAACCGTTGGGGCGAAAAAGTTTGGGAATCTTCCGATTTCCTTTCAGGATGGGACGGGAAAAGCAACGGCCATTATGTGGCCAATGGAACCTACTTTTGGGTGCTTGAGGTTAAATATGGGGATGAAAACCTCACAAAGATATACAAAGGGAGCCTGACGGTTCTGGGTACGGATTAATTTCAAATCCTTCTCCCTGCCCTTTGTTGGTGTTTTCACTACCAGGGATTATCCAATCTCCTTCACCAATTTCCCGTACCATTCCTTACCATATTTCCTTATCAGAGGCTCTTTCAGGAATTGATACATTGGAAGTTGAAGTTTCTTGCCAAGGGTGCAAGCTGATTGACAGATGTACCATTTATGATAGTTAACAGCTTCAAAACTTTCGTTTTTTGTTATCCTTATTGGGTAAAGGTGGCAACTTATGGGTTTTTGAAAATCTACTTTTTTCTCTTCCCAGGCTTTTTCGATGGCACATTTGGCAACACCATCATTGTAAATCACAAAAGCACAATCCTTGTCTTTTATCAAAGGGGTAACATAGTCACCGGCCATATCAAAATCAAAAATCCCGTTCTTCTCAACAACCTCGATTCCCTCTTTTCGCATGAAGGGCTTTATTTCATCGATCCTATCTTCCAACAGGGAAATTTCTTCTTCTTCCAGGGGTGCACCGGCATCGCCTTCCACGCAACAGGCCCCGGCACATTTCTCCAGGTCGCAGCAAAACCGTATGTCACGGATTTCCTCCGAAACCATGATGTCGCCAATAATTATCATGTCGGCAAATGTAGAATATTTCGGGGGATTTTGTCTAAAACTTGCTAATTTGTCCCATTGCCTTTGTTTTGCCGGTTGGCTTTTGCCTATATGCAAGTGCTGTAACCCACATGGAACAAGCGTCCACGCTTGTGTCTGGGAGAAAACCGCAAGCGTGGACGCATGCTACATAGGTGGGAATGCAACAAGCGTCCACGCTTGTGAAAATAGCACATTCATCCGATGACTCGAAGTCATCGGATGAGTAAGCACGAAGACTTATCTGCCAATATAAAAACTAAAAGACTGCCGGAAGCGGACATATTGGTGACAACACCAACATGGGGCAGTACATAAAATTGGCGTGGATGCTTGCTACATCATGGAAATGCAATAAGTGTACACGCTCAATTGAGTTAAGCTTAATTTTGCTTTCACCGGGGTTCTATTTGTCCGTCACATTGCCCACATGTCCCGGTTCATCCGTGTATCCGTACAAACGATCGAGTTTGATTTTGTATTTCTCCTTCAGGAATTTCCTTTTCACTTTCAGGGTAGGTGAAAGTTCTCCGGTCTCGGGTGTCCATTCCTCACAAATGAGCTCAAATTTTTTGATTTGACGGTGACGGCCAAGGCTTTGGTTTATTTTGTCCACTTCCTTTTGGAAACGGTCGATTATTTTTGGTTTCTGGATCAAATCCTTGTTGTCGGCAAAAGTAACATGATGGATAGCGCACCAGCTATGCAGGAAATGGAAGGAAGGGCAAATAATGGCCGCAGCATATTTTTCGCCTTCGCCCACCACCATGATCTGTTCGATAAACTGTGATTCCTTGAACGTGTTTTCCACCACCTGTGGCGCAACATATTTTCCGGTCGATAATTTGAAAATTTCCTTTTTGCGGTCTGTTATTTTCAGGATATTGTGTTCGTGCAATTCCCCAATGTCCCCGGTATGGAACCATCCGTCCTCATCAATTACCGCTTTTGTTTTTTCGGGGTCTTTGTAATATCCAAGCATCAAACTCGGCCCTTTCATTAATATTTCCCCATCATCGGCAATCTTCACTTTTACATTTTCAAGGACAGGGCCCACAGTCCCAAATTTCATCAAGGGGTATTCCCTGTAATTAACCGCAATTACCGGAGATGTTTCGGTTAGGCCATAACCTTCGAGGATAGGGATGCCGGCAGCATTGAACACACGGGCCAACCTTGCCTGCAAGGCGGCGCCACCCGAAACAATGACCTCGATATTACCGCCAAGGGCTTCCCGCCATTTTGAAAAAATAAGTTTATCGGCCAGTTTTTTCTGCATTTCATAAAACGCCCCGTTTGCTTTATTGAGTTCGTATTTCAGCCCAAGGTTCACGGCCCAGAAAAACAAGTTCTTTTTTATCCCGGGGAGTTCCTTCCCTTTCAGGATGAGTTTATCGTAAAGTTTTTCAAGAACGCGCGGAACAGTTGCAAAGCCATTTGGGTTTACCTCCCTCAGGTTATCGCCAATGGTATCAACGCTTTCGGCATAATAAACCGCACAGCCCCTGTATTGCACCAGGTAATTTACCATCCGTTCGAAAACATGGCATAGGGGAAGGAAACTCAGGAAAATCCCATCGGGCTTTACGGGCAGTACAGGTAATGAAGCCTCAACATTGGAAACGAAGTTTTTATGGCTCAGCATAACGCCTTTTGAGAGGCCTGTGGTTCCTGAAGTATAAATAATGGAAGAAAGGTCGTCGGGCTTTATGGAAGTTTTTATTTCCTGGAGTTCCCGTTCCAGTTTGCCTGAATTGGCCCTTCCCAACGAAACGATCTCCATCCAGTTTGGGACACCATCAACCTGATCAATGGAATATATCTTTTCCAGTTTGGGTGCTTTGGAAGCAACCACCTTTAGTTTGTCGTAAAACTCTTTGGAGGAAACCACAGCGATTTTAGCATCGGAATGGCTCAGGATATGTTCATATTCGGCAGGGCCCAGATTGGAATAAACCGGCACATGTACCACGCCCACTTGCGACATCCCGGCATCCATGAAGTTCCATTCGGGCCGGTTGTTCGATAGGGTCAGTATCTTGTCCCCTTTCCGAAAACCTAGTTCCATCAACCCATAACTGAAATTATTCGCAAAATCCCGGTATTGGGCAGTAGAGAATTTTTCCCATTTCCCGTTTCTTTTTACGCCCAGTGCATCGTCGCGCTGGTTCTTTTCCATCAATTGGTCAACAATGTCAAAAGTCCTTAGTACCTTCATTTTTTTGTCTTTTTAGGGCATGGGGTTTAGGGAATACCTTGAGATGCCCATTATTTAAATTATCCTATCAATATAACAAATAGGATTCCTGTGTTGATGTGCTGTTCAAATAATATGGATTGTGTTGTTTTCATTTGTCCATCCGTTTCAGAACATCCTTAAATGAAACAGCTTTTATTTTACCGGATTTGAATGCATCATATCTTTTTTCTGATTCTTCAATCCAATTATCCTGGATTTCAATATCTGGTTTATCCAAACTTTCAAGAATCAAATCAATTAAGTAAATCTTCTCCGAAGCATTTAATCCAAATACTTCTTGCTGGATATCCCGACTTATCATTTTGTAATTGTTTTAATTGTAAAATGAGTTATCTTATTTGTTTGCAAATATAATGAATCTAATCTATTTTGCCTTAAATGTCCATGTAAACTGAAACTCAGCCACTTTCTCTCCATCTGTATCAAATCCCGAAGTTTGAACATCCACTATTTCACCCTCTTTGGTAAACAAACATTTCTCAATTGCTTTGGCAATCTTTTCACCGTCGTTGCAAGAAAATGTGATTTTCGTTTTTGCCTTTTTCAGGAAATCGGCCTTCATGTTCAAGACCAACATCGAAACCGGGACTTCATTTTCAAGTACCAGGGAAAGGGCGAGAATCCCTGATGACAATTCTGCGGCCATGCTCAATACAGCAAAGTAAACGGATTTGAAGGGGTTTTTGTTCAGGTATTTAAAGGGGACGGATACCACCGCCTTGTTTTTGTCCAGTTCCAAGACCCTTAATCCCGTAAAAAAACCCAACGGAAGATGTTTCAGCATGTACAGCTTCATTTTGTATGGGCTTAGGGCCATTTGTTGAATTTTGTTTGTTTTTGACATTCGATAAAAATACGATTTTTATTGACTTGAACTTTAATGATAATAAATTCAGGACTTATTGAATTGGCATACTTTTCAAATTCTGATAAGTATTTAGTATAATATAAAATTCGGCACCTTTTCCAGGTTCCGAATCTACCCCGATTTCCCAACCATGCGATTCAACGGCCAGTTTGCAAAATGCTAGCCCCAACCCCGTTGATTTTATTCCGCCCGATTTGATTTGATCCACTTGTTTGAATTTCTCAAAAATGGTTTTGTGGTATTCTTTGGGGATTCCCTTTCCATTGTCTTTTACCGAAACCCGGAGAAGGTTTCCAGGTGTTATTTCGGCGTTGAGTACGATACTGTTATTGAATGGGGAGAATTTTATTGCATTGGTCAGCAAATTAACGAACACACGTACCAAAACTTCCCTATCGCCTTCAATGTTGAAATTGCTAATTGACCTATTGATTATTACTATGTTTTTTTGCTTGCTTAAAAATTGGGTTTCCCCGATTGCGGAACCGAAAATATCAAATAAGCCTGTTTCGGCTTTATCCAGTTCCATCATGTTGTTTCCCGCCTTGTTTATGTCAAGGAGGTTCATAACGAGGTTCAACATTTGATTGCTTGTGCGGGTTATGATCAGGTTTTTGTCGTTTTCACCCTCAATGGAATTGAGGTTTACCAATAAATTCAACGGGTTTTTCAAATCATGCACCAGCATATCGGTCATCGACTGTTTGTATTCATCAAGTTCTTTCAGTTTTGCGTAAGCTTCATCCACCTTTTTGGCCGATTCCTCTATTTCGTTTTTCTGTTCATTTATTTTCAGGTTCTTTTTGTTCAACAACTTTACTTGCTTTTTCTTTTTACGGCTGTTTATAAATATAAATACTGCGATAACAATGACCAATACAGAAATAGATATAAAAATAAATTTTGATCTTTGTTGATCCTGGAGTTCTTTTTTGTGTTCAAAATCTTTTTCCAATTCCCTTTGCGCATTTTTCAGGCTATCGCTTATTTGTTGCTGCCTGAATTTGTATTGCAAATCAAGTTGGGTGAATTCTTTTATTTTATCCTCTCCCGATAGGCTATCTTTGAGGGCTATGTGCTTTTGTAAAAGTAAATATGCTTTTTGTGGATGACCGGTTTTGGAATAGACTTCTGCCAGTGCTTCTGTGATTTTTACAATCTCCGGGTTCAATCCATTTTCTTCTGCCACTGTTAATCCTTTTTCGAGGGTTGTCCTTGCCTTTTGCAATTGGCCAATTTCCATATAGGCTATCCCCAAATAGGAAGTGCCATCGGCATATTGGCGCATATCACCGTATTGTTCTGCAATGGCAATGCTTTTTGTGAAATTTTCAATGACTTTTAAATTATCCGGTGGTTTTAATGATGAAAAATGATAGCCCAAAACCGAATAATAACTACATAAACCTAATGGGTAGCTAACATCTTCATAGACTTTCTTTGCTTTTTCAAGTGTTTCAAAAGCCTTTTTGGTTTCCCCTTTGTCGAAATAAATCTCCGATAAATTATTATAGGCCTGGCCAAGATAAATTGTATTGTCGGTTTTTGCCAAAATTTCAATAGCATTCAAATAAGCTTCTTCCTCTTTTTCCTGATCCTGGGTTTTACGGTAAACAGTGCCGATAGCGTTGTAAATTGCCGCAACATTGGTTTGCTTCCCTAATAGGTCAAATGCTTCCAGGGAGTTTTGTAAATGCTTAAGGGCAAGGATGTAATTGCCTGAATGGGAGTAATTGAGGCCAAGATAACTGTTTGAAGTGCCATACCAGTTTGTATCGTTTGCAATCAGGAACAAATCATTGGCTCTCAACTGATATTTGAACATTGAATCGGATTCCCCAATATTTTTGAATGCCAGGCTTTTGAAAAACAATGCTTTTCCAAGATAAAGGGTATCTTCAATAGATTTGAAAATTATCGCTGATTTA
>JAJRTT010000038.1 GCA_024278155.1 Bacteroidota bacterium
CTACTTGTTCCATAGGCTATCTCTTTCCATGCATTATCTCCTTCAAGGTATGCGTAGTATTTATTGTCCGTTGTGTTGAACACGATCAATCCATTTGCAGGATCCTGGATGTCCGTGATTTGATTTTGGGCCATCCTTGGGACCAACAGGCCCTTATCTTGACTTTGCAGATCAAGTATTGCCGAAGCTTCCGGATCGGTGCCATCTTCGTTGATAGAAACACCCTGAGAGTTCACATTGTATTGGATCCCAAGAAAAAGAACCAATGACAGTAAGTAAATTTTTGTTTTCATACACCTAAGTTTTAAAAAATTATTTCTTCATAATTTGATTTGCAAGGCAAATATATGCCCTGTAATACATAGATATATGGGGAAATTCAGGAAAGGTTTGCGGAGATGTAAATTCGGTAGGAGGAAATGTATATTTGGTTGTAATCAGGCTTAAACCTAATCAAAACCATTAACAATCACCAGGTTTTATGAATTCCCAGACCGAAATCAGAAGGTTTTTTTCAAACCATAAAAGAAATCATTTCCAGGAAGAATATAGCAGTCGAAAAAAACACCCATCCATTGGACAGGTGCTTTTTTAGCGTCTTGTTAAAGATGCTACATTTGCCTCTTTATTCATTCGTCAGACTTCTACACGCAATAAAGTATACAGGGTGGTAGCCAAAAAATTATATTAATCTTTCAGGCAACGAACACTATAACCGGTTGGATTCTGGGAATTATTTAACCAACTTCTATCATCGCTACCAACAATGTAATGGTATTTCGAAAACCCGGAAATCTGCAATGTTGAAGTCCACCAACAACCATAGGTACCCGATCCGACAAAAGAACCAGAGCTGAAACGGTATCCTCCGGGAAGTGCAGTAAATCCGCTGTTATTGGTTCCCCCAACATAAACAACCCAACCGGTAGTGTTTTTTAGGTGTTCCCCGGCATCAAATCCACGTGCCCCGGTATTGTCCCATACAGGGTCACCCACACCATATTGGGTGTCAACTGTGCCTTCGAGGGTTTTCCAATCGGTATCACTTGGGACATGCCAGCCTGTTGGGCAAATCCCCTGTACACCTTCTTGAGTTGAATATTGCATCAATTCACCCCATTGGTATAAGCCTCCATAAGTTGCACAGTTGCCAATATTATTATCGTAACAATACCTTTCTATTATATTGTTATCCGTTTGGTCACCGGTTACCATTGTACCAACCCGCAGGTTTTCGGCCATCCAACATTGCGTCCCTATTAAAACCGTATTGTAGGTATTGCCATCGGCATCAGTAATTGTACTTGGACAACCTGAAGGTGGCGCCTCTGTCATAAAGCTTAATTCATTGCCATAGGCAGTCCCTTCGCTATTGGTAGCATAAGCCCTCATGAAATATTCGGTATTTGGATTTAACCCTGTAATTGTGGTAGAGAAAAACCCTGCCCCGGCCCCAACTTGTACCTGGGAATCTGCAAGTGTTGGATTTGCATTTTCACTCCAGCAAAAACCCCTTGCCGTTACTGCTGCACCGCCATCATCCCAAACTTCCGCATCAGCTATGGCAGAGGTTTGGGTTATATTGGAGATATATTCAATAGATACGGTTGGCAACTGGATTGCCGGAGTTGAGTTGCTCAACCAAACTTCATTTTTATCTTGGTTATTTACTTCACCATCCATATTAAAATCGCCAGACCCATATCCATTGATCCCTGCATGGGCATCCCAAATTAATTTGTCTGATGAGTCAACAACACCATCGGCATTTGCATCTCCTCCAATCATTACGGCTACACCACCAATATCTTCCTGGTTTGAACCAAAAGCCTGATCGATTGATGTGGTAAAATCATAAACATAAACCCCACCGGTTTCTGTTAACGCATTGGCCGACAAAACAGATATGTGATTCCGATGATGGATTACCACAAATAGATTGTTGGTTATGGCTGGTGCAACAATGGAGTATGCTCCATTGCTGCCATCCAACCCAACAACAGCCCCGTCATTCAAAACAAATGCGGCCTGCCTTCCTATCATGGTTTCATCTGATACCAAAGCGGCATCTGTAGTATCGTGCAGTTCAATCAATACCCAATCCACAACATCGGAATTTGGGATTGATGTTACTGTTTCTGTTCCGGCATAATCCCATGGTGCTGCATTGTATGGTTGACCTAAGGGAATCAATCCTGATGAATTGAGATTTGTGTTCATATCAAAACCATTAAATGGCCCTTCCATGAAAGCTTTCAGGTCAAGTTCAAGACCAGCCTGTTCAATTAATTCTGCCTGTACAATAAGTTGAGCCGATACATTTGTGCCGGTATTCTCGTGATAAAGTATTTCTATTTCGTTTTCAGTAAGGGCGCGGTCGTAAATCCTAACATCATCAATTAGCCCATGGAAAAAATAGCTTAGTGTTTCATTTTCAACATCAGCACCTATTATCAACGGGTGTGAGTCATAGCCTATGGAAACAAAATTATCTTCTGTTTTAACAAGAGTACCATTGATATACATAGAATGGCTATTGGCAACATCGTCATAAGTATAAGTTATATGATACCATTCACTTTGGTTTGTTGAATGTGTATAAGCCAACTCATCAAATTCCCCTGTGTTTCCGGTTGCTCCTTTTATTGAGCTATGTCGCCAAATAGTATATGAATCGCGCCAAGCAGTGCCCACTGTTTTTCCTATTAAACTTTTAATGGCTGAAGATACCGTATAAAAATTAAACCATCCTGACAGTGTTATATTCGTTGGCCTCAATGATGGTGAATCAGCAACTTCAATATAATCATTTGTGCCATCAAAATAATAAGCACTATTAGGGTTTCCAAATCTGTCAGCATCTAAAACAGATCCGTTTACAGTACCATTATTTCCATTTCCGCTTTCATCGTTTGCATTTCCATTAAATGGATAATAAGCAATAAGCCCTTGAATAAGATTTGCATCAGAAGTAGTGTTTCCCGAAATAGCCAAAGTATCTATATAAGTTCCTGATGGATTATCCCTATTGAAAATTACCGGGATTTCAAGAAAATCACCAGACATTAAGGAAACCCCTGACATGTTTGTTATGTCCATGCTATAAGGTGCTTGTAAACCAAAAAGGCTATCAATAAATAATGTACAATTACTTGTATTTGTTAACAAGGCAGGAAGTGTATCCTGAACAGCGGCCATTTCAAGGCTACCAAAATCCAATGGGTCTGGGGAAAATGCAAAAGCAGGGATGCACTCAACAAGCTCTGCATTAACAATAAGCTGCGGATATCCTTCAATCCCGTTATTTTCGTTATAAAGTGCTGCTACCCCATCTTCTGAAAGCCCATGATCGTACATCCTGATATCATCTATCTTACCGTTAAAATATCTTTCGCCCCCACCCCATCTCGCAATGTTAAGGTAAGGATTGCTATAATTGATAGTGGAGGCCGTGGCTGTCAGTTCATCCTGCAAAACACCGTTCATATATGTTTTCAGGGATAAGCCATCTTTAATAAAAACAAGGTGTTTCCATTGACTGTTGGGAAGGGAA
Organism: Bacteroidota bacterium; assembly: GCA_024278155.1. Taxonomy (GTDB): domain Bacteria; phylum Bacteroidota; class Bacteroidia; order Bacteroidales; family JAADJA01; genus JAADJA01. Next base: position 3,554 of record JAJRTT010000038.1, read on the forward strand.
AACGCAGTTGCCCCCTGTGGCTGTGTAAAGAAAAAATAGCTATCGTAATTTCCATCATATTGAATGGCCCAGTTTACGCTGCTGTGGTTGTTGTCAATTATATCAACATACGTACTGTTAACAGCATCTTGCTTTACCCAAACCGAAATAGTAAAGTCCTGATAAGCAAACCAGTTTCCAGCTGTAATAAAATCCCCGTTCCCGTCAAAATCATACGCAGAGTTCTCTTTGCCAAAACGGTCGGTCGATAATTGCGGATCACCTGACACCTGTCCATTATGCCCGTTACCACTTTCATCGTTTGCATTCCCGCTAAACGGATACCACGCAACAAGCCCATCCTCAAAATCAAAACCCGGGGTGCTACTGTTGGAAATTATAAGCGTATCGGTATAAACCCCAGCTGCAAAACCCTTATTGAGGATCATGGGTATTTCAAGGGAATCGCCAGGCAATACCGAAGCTGACGGCATTCCTGTTGTATCGAAACTGTATGGCGGTTGCAAACCAAAAAGGCTGGTGATATACAATTCGCAATTGCTTGTGTTTTTCAACCAGCTTGAGAGGGTATCCTGAACAGGGGCAATTTCGTTAACTCCAAAATTTAGGGAACCCGGTAAAATTTCCGTTACAGGGTTACAATCAACTACACGAATGTAATCAATTTTACTTGAGAAAACGGAATACATACCATCCGAAACACGAAGAGAAACAGAATAAATACCGGACTCGGTATAAACCCAATCAGGGTTCTGATCGTAGCTGTCAATTGTCCCGTCATTTTGAAAATCCCACTCCCAGGTTGTTGGTGTACCTGTGCTTAGGTCAGTAAAATGGATATTGTCCCCAAGCGATATTGTTGTAGGGGAAGCAGAAAAACCAGCCTGTAAAGGTGAAGTGAATTGATAGCTTAAATAGGGATAGCCCTGATTGTTATGACCATCAATATCCCAATAATCATCGTTGCCCGTATCTCCGTATGGGTTGCCAACAAAATCCCATGCCCAGGATAAACCGGCTGTGGTTTCATTTGTAAAAGTAGCCACGTTTTGCATTTCGGCAGTTGTTTTCCCGGTTCCACCGCCCGGGCTCGACATTATCCCGGATGCTTCATAATCCCAGAAAGAATTTTCACAAGAGGCAAACCAATAAATTTCCCCGACCAGACCACCTACATAAGAACCTGTTCCTGTAACAACACCTGTGCTATAGCAGTCCCAGATATTGGTTTCGTAACCATACCCCACAAGGCCGGCAACATGGGAAACACCGTTCACACTACTTTTGGAATAACAATTATTTACTGCTGTCACACCACATCTCCCAGCTAATCCACCAATATTGTTGCTTCCGCTTACATTTCCCGTACTAAAACTATTTGAGATGGAAGATGAACTGCCTGAAGACCCTACCAAACCTCCAACTTTCTCACTACCATTTACATTACCGGAGCCTGAGCTATAGCTTACTGTTGACCGGGAACTTTGCCCAACCAGGCCACCGGTATTATCTACACCGGAAACATGACATGAACTTTGACAGTTGGTTACATAAGCCTGGGTCGATCCTCCATTGGTTTCTCCAACGAGACCGCCAATTCGGTTTTCTGTTCCGGTAACATAACCTGTACTTGTGCAGTTGCTTACAGTTGTAACATAGCTAAACCCCACCAAGGCACCGACAGCACCGAACCCTGTAACATTTACATTTGTCAGGTTAACATTTTCAATTGTACCATTGGAATAACCGAACAATCCTTGATCATTAGCAGAAGGACGATTAATATACAATCCATTTATTGAATAGCCCTGGCCATCGTAACTCCCAGAGAAATTAGTTGTGCTGTTTCCGACTGGTGAAAAACCATCTCCACCGTTCCAGTTTTCGGTATCTGTTGCATCTATATTTGCTGTTTGGACAAAATAGTTTCCATTGCTCCATGAACTTGAATTTATACTCACCCACAATAAATTGTCCAATGTTGCAATCTGATAAGGATCAGCTGCTGTGCCAGAGCCTGAGGGCTGGGTTTGTGCATTGGTTGAAAAGGCAAATACTATTAAAAACAGAACTATGCCCATTACGGTTTTTAAGTAAATATTTTTCATGATTAAACGGTTTTAAGAATTTATAATGAATTTGAACACCTGTGGATTTCAATAACCACCACTTAGTATAATAAGCCAATTTGCAAGCAAATATAATCAGCTCAATTCATATAAATATGGGGAAATACAGATAAGGTTCGGGGAGATGTAAGTCCGGCAGGGGGAAATGTAAATTCGGTTATGCCCAGGCACAAATACATATGTAACTGATTTGTTCAGGAAGCATTCAGGCCGGGGAAAGCCCTATATCATCTCCAGCAATTTCAGGAAATTTTCCTTTTTGTGTTGGATTATTGGCAGGCATGAATTTTCTTTCATCACGACCTCACCACCTCTGGACTTGTTGTAATGGTCAATATATTTCAGGTTGATCAAATGGGAAGGGTGGATGCGATAGAAGCCATAACCATCCAACATCAATTCATATTCTTCCAGTTTTCTGGGAACGAGTATTTTCTCCCCATCCAACAGGTGAAACCTTGTAAAATCTTTTTCAGCCTCACATCTAACGATATCATATGTATCTATAGTCAGGCTCGATTCATTGGTTTTGACTTCGAGCTTGCTTTTTTCGAATATTGGATTATCCAGCTTAACAAACAATGCATTTAGTTTCATTTTGATATTTTCTTTTTCGAGTGTGGACTTTGCTTTTTCGATGGCACGAAATAATTTCTTCGGGTCAGGTGGCTTTAGGATAAAACCAATTGCAGAAAACCCATAAGCTTTAAGGGCAAACTCTTCATATGCTGTAATAAAGATAAGCTTGAAATCTACAAAACGAAGCTGTTTCAACAAATCAAATCCCGAACCATCGGGAAGGTTTATGTCCAATAGTACAATTTCAGGGTGCTGATTTTCAATCGCATCAATACCTGTTTCAACATTTTCTGCCTCAATAATTTCAAAAGGGTCATTATAATACTGATGAAAGAGGTGGATAATGATTTTTCGGCTACCTAAATCATCGTCAATAATCAGGATTTTCATATTGGCAAATATAAATACATCCAATACAAATATTTGTACAACTTCAAATATGGTGAGAGAAATTATATAAACGGTAAGTGGAAATCCATATTCGGTTTTTAGATTGACAGGACGAGGTACTTTGGGGAAAGCCTTATATCATTTCCAATAATTTCAGGAAACCCTCTTTCTTACGGCGGGCAACAGGTAGATAGGAATTATCTTTCATTACAACGGCGCCCCCTTCGGTTTTGCTGTAATGGTCAATGTATTTCAGGTTGATCATATGGGATTGATGGACACGAAAGAAACCGAAACCATCCAGCATCTCTTCATAATCTTTCAGGTTTCTTGATACAAGGATTTTCTTCCCATCAATTAAATAAAACTGGGTGTAACCTCCATCTGATTCACAGCGGATAATATCGTTTGTATTGATAATATAAATATTTTCAGCTGTTTTTAAAACGAGTTTTTTATTTTCTGAAACCGAATTTTCCAGATTGGCAAACAATGCATTGAGTTTTAAGCTTCTGCTCTCCTGTTCAACAAGTTGGTGAGCTTTATCGATGGCGTCAATCAACTTTTTGGGATCTACGGGCTTGAGGATATAATCAATGGCCGAAAACTCAAATGCTTGAACAGCAAATTCCTCATAGGCCGTTATGAAGATAATTTTGAATTGAATGTCGTTAAGCTTTTTCAAGAGGTCAAAACCAGTTCCATCGGGCATATCGATATCAAGTAAAATCAAATCAGGCTTATGTTCAACAATTGCACTAACACCTGTGGCGACATCTTCCGCTTCAGCAACAAGTTCGAGGTCTTGCTGACTAAATTTCAGAATATCAGCAATACTTTTCCGGGTACGGGCCTCATCATCAATGATTATTACTTTCATACGTGCTAATTAATTACAAACGATTTTACTCTTAAAATCGATTAAAGTTCCCTAAAGGGAATAACAAAGGTAACTTTTGTCCCTTTTACTTTTCCATCCACATCCCTCATTTCATCAATTTTCATTATAAACTGTTTTCTCCTTTTCCCCTTATTGAAAACGGCTATCCTTTCATTTGCAATAATTGTTGCAAGGGAGTTATGGCTTTTCGTTTTTTTGCCTTTTATCTTTTTTGATGCTTTTATCCCGATCCCGTTATCCTCCACCAAAAGCAAGACAGATCCCTTTTCGGGCATGAGGGTATAGCTAACAGAAACAAGGCCCTTGCCCTTCAAGTGTTTAATGCCGTGTTCTATTGCGTTTTCGATAAAGGGTTGCGCAAGCATGGGTGGGATTTTAATTATATCGGCCTGGATCAACGGATCCACATCAAGGACATAGTCGAATTTTTTATTGTACCGGAGCTGTTGAAGTTCAAGATAATTTTTCAGGGTCTCCACCTCTTTTTCAAGGGTGATGAATTCCTCGCGAGAATTATAAAGTATGGAACGAATCAGTTCAGCAAAGCGCGAAAGATAAGAACCAGCCTCCATCGGGTTGTTCTCGAAAATAAAACTCTGTATTGAACTCAATGAATTAAAAATAAAGTGGGGGTTCATCTGCGAGCGCAACAGCTTTTGTTCGAGCAATTGAAACTCCGTTCTTTCTTTTATTTTCTTCTCCCTATATCGGATAACAGCAACAACCAACAGCACCAATACCAAGCCTTCGAAAAGAATAAACCAAATTGTTTTCCAAAATGGCGGTTTTATGATCAAATCAACAAAAACGCCATCCCGGTTCCATGTTCCATCACCATTTGAAGCTTTTACCCGGAACCGGTAATTGCCCGGGTCAATATTTGTATATTTCGCAATCCGGTTGGTCGCATCTGTATAAATCCAATCCTTGTCGGCATTTTCAAGTTTATAGGCATATTGGACAAATTCGGGGCTCGAAAAATCAAGTACCGTGTATTCAAAGGAAAAATAATTCTCGTCATGATCAAGCTCAATCTGTTGGACAAAATCCACTTCCATATCCAATTGCTTATCGAAAATACGAAACGAGGTAATTGACAATCCTGGCGGGTTTGTATTGACAAAAAAGCTGGAAGGCTTACAAATGCTGATACCATTTTTACCACCAAAGGCAAGCTCACCGGATTGCAGTTTATATGC
>JAJRTT010000485.1 GCA_024278155.1 Bacteroidota bacterium
CGGCAAATTTGGTTTAAAAGGAGATTTCTGGCCTACCGTCAGGGAAGCTTATAGTACTGCACTATCAAATGCCAATACGGACGATTTGGTTTTTACGGGAGGCAGTACTTTTGTGGTGGCCGAAGTGATCTAACCGGGCCTCCAATTCAAATAATTACCTTAAATTTGCCCCAAACTAACCAAAAAAACTATATGAGTTCCCCGATAGCATCTTACCTAACGGAATTAAACCCCACATTGCCCACAAGTATAACTTTGACCAATGAAAACGACCTCAACAAGGTCCTTGAGATTGCTGACAGGATTATTTCCATGACCGATTCCATGGCCTAAATGGAAGGCTTGGAAAACCAATTTGCCGAACAAAAAGACGATTTTTCGCTGATGATCCACCTTGGCATCAAACTGGCCAAATCAAAATTGGCCGTGAGGCAAAACCCAAACAAAGTCCATTTTTCGGTTGTGTTTGCAATCTATAAAGAACACAACAGGATCAAAACAGCCGAAGAACATCCGCATGGGGAAGACTTTCTGATGAAGAAGATTTCGCAATTGGAATGGTTGTTTGAAGGAAAAGGGAATATCAGTTGGGACATGTACGTAATTGATGATGGATGCCCTGAACATTCCGGGGAAATTGCACAGCAAATCCTGAAAGAACGCTACAAAGGAAATAATGTGGAGGTTCACTTTTTGAAAGATGCCATTGCCAAAATGCTGCCCGTCATACTTCCACTTCACAATACGGACGAAAGCCGTAAGGGCGGTTCCATTGAATATGGTATGTGGTTGGCCGTCCAGAAAAACAGGCCCGGGCATATTGTTCTTTATACGGACGCCGATCTTTCCATCCATCTCGGGCAGGTGGGCCTTTTGATCGACACCATTCAAAACAAAAACTGCGATGCCGCTATCGGTTCCAGGCGCGAGGATACTTCCGTATTTATAAAAAAAGGGGTGCGCAACACACGGGGCAAGCTGTTTATTTACCTTTGGAAAAGGTTGATACCACAACTTAACTATATCGTGGATACACAATGTGGGTTCAAATCATTCAGCGCCCCCACCGTTAAAAAAATCATCCTGGGGACTATTGAAAAGCAATTTGCCTTCGATATGGAGCTGTTGCTGAAAACGGAAACTTTTCGCCATTTGTCCATCGGGAAGGTGGCCATTGCTGGTGCCGACAGTGTGGAAGCTTCCACCACCACCGACCTGCAACCCTATCTCGATATGCTGAAAAGCATTGTGAAATTGTACCACAAATATCTGGCGGAAACGGACGAAGCCAATGAATTTGCCTCCTTTATCGAAAACCTGGACCGGGAGAAATGGGACAAACTTGTTGACAATATCCCAGAAGCCATTGCCGAAGGCGATCCCAATGATTTCGATAAATTCAACGAAGTGAAGGTTTCAGATTTGGAAAGGGCAATTGTTGATTAAGGAATAAACCTTAGTGCTTTGTGTCCATTGTGCATTTCTTTGTGCCCATACAACAAATGCCCCTGTTAATTGAGCAAGAAAACTAAAAATATACATTATACCGTTTTAGGATCAACAATCAATCCCATTATACTCTGTTCAACAGTCTTTGCCTCAATTTTGTCGCAATCTCATTGTTCCTATCCCAATTGTTAAGATAAAAACACCCTATCCGGTTATCCCCCACTAATCATATGGATAACGGCCACATTATCGCCGTCATGGATTTTGGCCTTGTCGCGCTCTTCCTTCCTGAATAGCTTTCCGTTCACCTTTGTTATCATCAGGTGAAAAGTGTAGTTCTTTATTTTGAGCAGATCGTTTATGGTAAGTTCGTCCGCATCAAATATCTCTTCCCGGTTATTTAAGGTTATTTTCATTTCAATCTATTTCAACAATATTTCCAAAACCGTATTGGCCTGCATATTGGCCACCATTCCCACTCGTGGCGCCAAAGGGGGGTTATCCCCGGCAATTTCGTTTTTTTCGTCACCACAGATATACAACATCCCCTCCTTTCGGAAATGAATGGATTCGTTGTCGCCCCAGCCGGCCATTCCCAAACCAGCGACAATGGGCATATTGGGCACTTCACCCAATACGGTTTCCAGTATCATCTGTTTCATGTCAGCCCTGTCAAAGGCTTCGACAATTACATCACACGCATTGAATATCCTCAAAATATCATCAGGCCCCAACTTTAAATCATGTATTTCAACATTCACATCCCTGCTAATCCGTTGGATATTTTCTTTCAATGCTAAAACCTTTTTCTGGCCAATTTGTTCATGGAAATAATATTGTCGGTTCAGGTTCCCTTCTGAAACAACATCAAAATCAACTATTACCAAGTTACCAAGCCCAACACGGGCCAAGGCAATGGCACAATTGGAACCAAGCCCGCCGGCCCCGGCAATCCCTACACGTTTTCCCGATAGTTTTTCTTGTATTTGTTCGAATGTTAAGCCTTGTGTTTTCATGTATTTAGATTTCACAAATGAGTATGTTTCGTATTTATTGTTTTGCCGCCAATACGCCAATTTTGATTAGCGCATTAGCGGCCTTGTCCCAATCATTCCCACGCATATTTCATGTATTGCCCTTGTTCATCCAATGACTTCTTCTAAATATAGACCTTCGATCCAAATCTATTAAAACTCCGTGTCCCTCCCCCTTTACGTATAACCTGAAGGGCTTTCACAGCTTCCTTCGGAAAAATAAACCCAAAAACACTTTTAACATTCCTGTATTTCATCAACTCCTTGCTTAATATGGCTGAAGGCCCCAAAACACAAATATCACATGCCCCAGGGCTTGTATTGCAAACAATGTTTCGGAAAGTATTGTTGAAAATACTTGTTGCTGTGAGGATAACCGCATCTGCCCCGCTCACGTACTCCCTTTGCATTTCCATCGGAACAATCTCCCTATCCTGCTTGTACAAATCAAAAACAGAAAAATCAATTCCGGCTTTGCGCAATTTTTGCGCGACCGGTCTAAAATAGCCAATCATTACAATCCTTCGGTATCCCAAAAAATCAACCAAATCAAAAATATCTTTCTGATCTGAATAATCATTTTCATAATTGACCATTGCATTGAGCCACGCCGTGTAAAAAATCCTGTGGGCAACCAATCCAAGGTTTGGTTTTTCAATTTTCGCAAAATCATCTTCAATCCTGGTTTTCGAAATGGCACAAACACCCATATCCCCATTCGTTAAAAGAACAGCAAGGTATTTTTCACCAATGGCAATTTCTTTGATCTCACTTCCATCAAAGCCATATTGCTTGTACAAATATTTCAGGGGTTCTTCCATTTTGATGTTTCTGATTATTTTTTCAAAAGTACCAATAATATCTAACAACAGTAAATCATTATAGGCTTTGCAATATCTTATTGAATTAGTAAAAATACCACTTGCCCATATTGGTTCTAAACCAGGCACAACTAAGTGAAAATCACAAAATAACTTTCCCATTTAGGCACGTTCTTTTCACCGTTTGCTTTGTTGGAAAAACATTAAATAAACTGTCCGCGTGTCGCTGAAGCTTTACCGCGTCCGCTTAAAGCTTTAGCGGTTGCGAAGCGGGGGCATAAGCTATTTGCGGTTTTTCCGCCTCGTAAAAAACAAAAACAGCAATGCCTGTTCTGCTGAACCCATATTGTAACTATCACTAACATACTATTTGAACAATTGAAATTCCACTATCCACATTTTCTTTGCTTCAACCTTTCAGGTCACTATCCAACTGGCCACCTTCGACCTAAAAGGTTTTGAAAACATCACAATACCAAGCGTTATGCACGGGTTTTCATATGGATTATTTTTTCAAAAAAACTTGTGGATTATGTTTTAAAAACTACTTTTGCCCAAGCAAAAAAGGATATTAACAACTCAAATAAACTTTGACCTATGCAAGATATTTCGAAAATGAAAGCAGCCCATAAGCTCCTGAAAGAATGGAGTTATGAGTTTACGCCCATCAACAAAGGCTATATCGACAAAAGCCTTTATGTGAACCTTGGCAACAATGAAATCAAGGAAAAAGATGTCCCATCCGAAATGAGGGAAAAATTTATTGGCGGAAAAGGATATGGCCTGCGGTTTTTGTGGGATGCCACCAAACCCGACACAAAATGGGACGATCCCGAAAACGAGATCAATATTTTCTCCGGCCCCATTGGAGGGATAACCCAATATTCAGGTACAGGTAAATCAATTTGTGTTTCCATCTCCCCGCAAACAGATATTCCAATCGACAGCAATGTGGGCGGTCATTATGGCCCATTCGTAAAATTTGCCGGATTCGAAGGAATTGAAATCCAGGGAAAAGCCAAAAATGACAATACCATTGTTTATATTGACGGGGTTAACCATAAAGTCCAGATTTTTGAAGCCCCCGAAGAACCTTTGGACAGTCATTTACTGGCTGAAGTATTGGTGGATATGTATGCCGATGATGACAGGGACAAGAAAAACATTTCCGTAGTTTCGACCGGAGCGGCAGCCGAAAACTCATTGATCGGGATGCTGAATTTCAGTTTTTGGGACAACAAACGGAAAATGATCCGCCTGAAACAAGCAGGTCGAGGTGGTATCGGCACTGTTTTCAGAAATAAAAACCTAAAGGCACTTGTGGTCAAAATCCCTGGTGTGAAAGGAAACCTGAACAATGTGGTCGATATGAAAGCCATCATGGAAAGGGGAAAACGTTTCAACAGGGAAATGCGCGAGCTGGATGATTCCCAAGCTGAAATGCGCACCAAGGGAACTGCCCACCTTACCAATGTGATGAATGATTATGATCTTTTACCGGTCAATAATTTCAAATATGGCCAGTCGAAAGAAGCCGACAAAATCCACTCCGATATTTACAGGGACAAGTTTTTCACACAAGGTGTTCCCGATGGTTGTTGGATAGGATGTAATATGTCGTGCGCAAAAGGTGTGGACAATTACCTGATCCGCTCAGGGCCATATGCAGGGGATAAAGTCCTGGTGGAAGGCCCTGAATATGAAACAGCCTCGTCGCTTGGTTCTATCATGGGGATCTTCAATCCGGACTTTACTGTTGAGTCAAACTTCTATTGCGACACATACGGCATTTGTACAATTTCGTGGGGAACCATCATGGGTTTCCTGATGGAATGTTATGAAAACGGTATTTTGAACGAGGAACGTACGGGAGGCTTGAAGTTGAATTTTGGAAATGCGGATGCCGCAATGGAACTGTTGCACCAGGTTGCAAAAGGCGAAGGTTTCGGGAAATATGCCGGAATGGGGGTTCGCAAACTGAAAGAATACTTTGCTGGACAAGGATGGGGCGATATGGAGTTCATGCAAGCCATCGGAATGGAAAACAAAGGGCTGGAATATTCCCAGTACGTTTCCAAAGAATCGCTGGCACAGCAAGGTGGATATGCCATGACCAATAAAGGCCCGCAACATGATGAAGCATGGCTGATATTCATGGATATGGTGAACAACCAAATCCCAACTTTTGAAGATAAAGCGGAAGCCCTGCATTATTTCCCCATGTTCCGTACATGGTTTGGCTTACAAGGACTTTGTAAACTACCCTGGAACGATGTGGAGCCGGAAACCAATGCGGAGACGGACGAACCGGCAAAAGTCCCCGAGCATGTTGACAATTATGTGACCATTTACAAAGCCGTTACCGGAAAGGATTTCGATAAATTTGAAATGATCAAGCAATCGGAAAGGGTTTATAATTTCCAACGTATCTTTGGTATCCGCCGGGGTTATGGCCTTCGGAAACATGATGCGCAACCCTATCGTGCAGCCGGCCCCGTAACTGCCGAGGAATATGAATCACGGGCAGAACGCTATGATGGACAGATGAAAGAGCTTATCGGTGTTGACCCGGCAGGCAAGTCGGTCGAGGAAAAACTAACCATCACACGTAAGTACCGCGAGGAGCAGTACGAAAAGTTGCTCGATGCTGTTTATTCACGTCGTGGCTGGACGAAAAACGGAGTCCCAAAAGTCTCATATTTGAAGGAAATAGGAATGGACTTGCCGGAGTTGATCGAAATTGTGGAGCCTTTGCAATAAGGCTACCAAATCCCAAATACTGAAAAAGGGTTTCCAAATTGGAAACCCTTTTTTATTTTTATTCCCAGCCCTAAAGGGCTGGGCAACTCAGACCTGGCAATTCAAGCCAGACAATTCCTTTGGTTATTTCAATTTCCGTTTTACTTCGGTCTGTTCGTACCCTTCGATGATATCGCCAACTTTAATGTCGTTGAAATTTTCAATGTTCAACCCACATTCATAACCTGATTTCACCTCTTTCACATCATCTTTGAACCGCTTTAAAGAACCCAGTGTACCTGTGTAAGTAACAATTCCATCACGGATTACCCTGATCTTTGTATTACGGGTTATTGTTCCATCCAGAACCATACACCCGGCAACAGTACCGACTTTTGTAATTTTAAACACTTCACGTATCTCAACATTACAAACGATTTTTTCTTCAACATCCGGCGACAGCATTCCTTCCATGGAATCTTTCACCTCTTCTATTGCCTGGTAAATAATGGAATAGAGCCTGATGTCGATTTGTTCCTTTTCGGCCAGTTTCCTTGCCTGAAGGGATGGCCTGATCTGGAAACCAATGATAATTGCATCGGATGCCGAAGCCAACAACACATCGGATTCGCTGATTTGCCCAACCGATTTATGGATAACGTTCACCTGGATTTCTTCATTGGAAAGTTTGAGCAACGAATCGGACAATGCCTCTACGGAACCATCTACATCAGCCTTCACGATCAGGTTCAATTCCTTGAAATCGCCGATGGCAATACGTCTTCCAATTTCATCCAGCGTAAGGTGTTTCTGCGTACGAAGCCCTTGCTCGCGCTGCAATTGCTGGCGTTTGTTCGCAATCTCCTTGGCTTCTTTTTCGTCGCGCATCACATTAAAACCGTCACCGGCTTGCGGTGCACCGTTCAATCCCAACAAAAGCACCGGAGTTGAAGGGCCTGCCTCTTTCACCACTTGATTTCTTTCGTTGTACATTGCCTTTACCTTTCCTGAAATAGCACCTGCAATAACAACATCTCCCACATGCATGGTGCCATTTTGGACCAACAACTTGGTAACATAGCCCCTTCCTTTGTCGAGCGCACTTTCAATTACAGTACCACTGGCAAGTTTGTTTGGGTTTGCTTTTAAATCAAGCATTTCAGCTTCAAGCAATACTTTTTCCAATAACTGTTCAATATTGATCCCTTGTTTTGCCGAGATTTCCTGGCTTTGATATTTACCGCCCCAATCTTCCACAAGGATATTCATTTGTGAAAGCTCTTCCTTGATCTTATCGGGGTTTGCGTGTGGTTTATCTATTTTATTTATGGCAAAAACCATGGGAACACCAGCCGCCTGGGCATGGTTGATGGCCTCCTTTGTTTGCGGCATCACATTATCGTCCGCTGCGATAATGATAATGGCAATATCGGTCACACTTGCTCCCCTTGCACGCATTGCAGTAAATGCCTCGTGCCCAGGAGTATCAAGGAAAGTGATTTTTTTGCCATCTTTCAACTCCACTTCATAGGCACCGATATGCTGGGTAATCCCACCAGCTTCACCTGCAACCACATTTGCCTCGCGTATAAAGTCAAGGAGTTTGGTCTTGCCGTGGTCAACATGGCCCATAACCGTGACAACAGGGATTCTTGGCAACAGGTCTTCCTCTTTGTCCTCAATTTCCGACTCCATGATGGCTTCCTGCAATTCAACACTCACAAACTCAACACCGAAACCAAACTCATCGGCCACCAATGCAAGGGTTTCTGCATCCAGGCGCTGGTTGATGGAAACAAACATCCCCAACGACATACAGGTAGCAATAATATCGTTCACGGCAACGTCCATCAAGGATGCCAACTCATTTGCAGTTACGAACTCGGTAACCTGGATTGTTTGTTTGCCTTCTTCTTCCTTTATCAGGTCTTCCTGTTTCTGGGCACTTATTGATTGCCGCTTGTCGCGTCGGTGCTTTACCGATTTTGATTTACCGCCACCGGTCAATTTGGCAAGGGTTTCCTTAATCTGCTTTTGGACATCTTCTTCCGAAACC
>JAJRTT010000486.1 GCA_024278155.1 Bacteroidota bacterium
AGCTGGTGGCAACAACTGATGGGACAAGCCATGGTTGGAAAACTTGCCGGGGCGGAATTGGAGATGCTCCCTTCCCTGATTATTTCCGTGGAGGAATTTTTTGAACGCTATCCCAAAGGGAAAATCCTGTCGAAAGAAAATGGGGACCAGGAATCACAGGCCTATTACGGCACAAATTATTATGCAAAATACGACAGTATTGGCAATAGTCCCTGGGGAAAATATTTCGATGTGGAATTATTGGATGACCGTTTGCCGGCCATGGAAAGGATTGTGGACATAGAAAGCGAAAAAGGACATAAAATTTACCCATTTTCGGTTATTGAAAAAAAAGGTGTGATAAATGACAGCTTCGGCCCAAAGAATATTGTACTGTTTTTCAAAACAGGAACTGTTTCCATCCTTGATGAAAAAGAGATCGATAAATCAAAGGATATTGGTTCCGTTACCGTTTATGATTCAAAACTGAATGGGAGAGTTTTATATTTTGAAAAACGGGAAGATGGGTTTTTTGATACTGAAACCTCTTCACAATGGGACCATACCGGGAGATGTGGGGCCGGACAGCTAAAGGGGGAACAATTAGAAATTGCCACCCACAGCCAGCACTTTGCTTTTGCGTGGCTTGCCTTCCATCCGGGATCCGTTATTTATGGGGAATAAAATGTCATGAGCGGTTTCCGGTTTATTTAGGGGACTTCTATTTGAGTTGTTGGAAAACTTGCTTTTGGATATTGGTGCAGGAATAGGGATAAGGTATGTTTCAAGCCATTCGACCGAAAAATACACGAATCACAATAACGGAAATGAATATCCTTACGGGAAGCATACAATTCAGGTTCCCAATGGTTTCAAGGCATAACAGGAAATATTAAAACTGGTTCTATGTTTTGGTACAGGTTAAAACAACGACTTCCAATCTTTCAAACCCATTTAGCTAAACCGGATTGCCTTCACCGGCGAAATCTTCGTGATAATATAAGTGGGTATCAACAGCATGAGGGTGCACAAAAGCAAGGTCCCGCCATTGATATAAAGCAAGGGCATTAAATTGAGGTTGATGGGGATTTGTGAAACATAATAGGATTCCTGGTTGAGCTTAAAAATGCCAAATTGTGCCTGGGCAATGCAAAGGCCGACACCGATGATGTTTCCCCAGAGCAATCCTTTCCCGATGATATAAACCGCATTGTAAATAAAAATCTTGCGGATACTCACGTTTTTTGTCCCAAGGGCTTTTAAAACCCCGATCATATTTGTCCGTTCCAGTATAAGGATAAGCAAGGTTGAAACCATTGTTATCCCCGCCACCAGCACCATCAGGGCAAGGATGATAACCACGTTCATGTCCTGGAGCTGCAGCCACTCGAATATTTCGGGGTACAATTGCCTGATGGTTTTCGAATTGATTTTGTAGCCAATGGTTTCATAAACCAATTTGCCCATTTTGTCCAGGTCATCAAAATCATCGATAAAAACCTCAAAGCCCCCGACCTGGCCTTTGTCCCATTTGTTCAGTTTCTGGATATGGGCAATATCGCACAGCACATAAAGTTTGTCGAACTCCTCAAGGCCGGTTTCATAAATCCCGCTGATGTTGAATTTCCGCCCCCGGGGCTGCATTTCATTTTTTACCACAAAATACATCCGCACCGGATCATCAACTTTGAGATTCAGCCGTTCAGCAAGGCTCCTGGAAATAATCACATCATCGGTCCGCACGGTATCGCTCACTTTGAAAGTTTTCCCCTTTCTCATTTTGCTTTTAAAATACGACCAATCGAAATCGCTGCCTATACCTTTTAGGATAACCCCTTCAATCTGGTCGGCGGTTTTAATGATGCCCGCTTTTTGGGCAAACACCTGGATATGCCTTATTCCCTCCACCGTATCGAGAGAGGGGTAAAACGGCTGGTTTTTGTCGATGGGCGTTGCTTCGTAAGATGAGTTCACCTCAAAATTCCCGATTTGTATATCGGCCCCAAAACCAACAACCTTTCGCCTAACTTGCTTCTGAAACCCGGTAACAATGGCCACGGAAACTATCATCACCGCAAGGCCAAGGGCAACACTGATTATTCCGAGCCGAACAATAGGCCTGGAAAAACCGCCCTTGCTTTTCGAGAAAATCCGGTTTGCTATAAAAAATTCGAAATTCATGTTATATATATGATGTCATTGAAGCCGCAAATGTGATTGTTTTTTGAATGACAAAGGTAAAATTATTAAAATCCCATCAGCACACTAATTATAATTTCATAATTTTGTTTTTTAATTCATGTTTATGAAAATCCCTACTTCCGTCATCTTAACAATTCTTGTTGTCTCCACTTTTTCCTGCTCACAAGCAAGTCAAAACCAAAAAGGAGAAAAAACAATCCTTTCAGGGGCTGATCAAACTAATCTTTACCTTCCATTGCTCAAAGGGAAAAAGGTGGCCATTGTCGCTAACCAAACCTCAATAATCGGGGATACACATCTTGTTGACAGTTTATTGTCCCTGGGTGTTGATATCGTAAAAGTTTTCGGGCCGGAGCACGGTTTCAGGGGAAATACCGGCGCAGGGGAAAAAGTGAAAAGCGCAACCGATGATAAAACCGGTTTGCCCTTGATTTCCCTTTACGGAAAACACAAAAAGCCCACACCGGATGATTTGACCGGAATCGACGTGGTTGTTTTCGATATTCAGGATGTGGGCGTCCGGTTTTACACCTACATCTCCACCATGAGCTATGTGATGGAAGCCTGTGCCGAAAACGATGTGGAAATGTTAGTCCTTGACCGGCCCAACCCAAACGGCTATTATGTGGACGGCCCGGTGCTGGAACCGGGGTTCAGTTCCTTTGTCGGGATGCACCCGGTCCCGGTTGTTTATGGAATGACCATGGGCGAATACGCAAAAATGGTGAATGGCGAGGGCTGGTTGGAAAACGGTGTAAAATGCAATTTGAAAATAATCCCCCTGAAAAATTATACACACAATTCACTTTATGAACTTCCGGTAAGGCCTTCGCCCAATTTGCCAAA
>JAJRTT010000487.1 GCA_024278155.1 Bacteroidota bacterium
CAAAATTATCGGTTTCGGTATCGGAAAGTACCATGCTCCAATCTGTGATCAAGCCAGACACAAATTCCCCAGAGGAATCTATTTCTATTATAAATGGCCGATGCATGTTTTCGCCCGGATGGGGGTGCAATAGTGTATCATTTGAATAATACAGGGTATCTCGTGTATGTCCGTTCAATATAATGTTGTTTGAAGCATTTGTATTTAATTCCCTTACATCGAATCCTGCCCCATAAGTATTTATCTCTTTTCTCCATACTAAATTCCCATCCGGGTTTATTTTTAACAATGAGCCTAAACTGAATTTATGAATAGCAGTATCCTGGTTAAAATAATTAACGGTATCAATGGATAATCCGGTGCCATGATGTTTGGTTACCATATAAATATAGTTGTCAGAAGAAATTGCAAGGCCATTGGATGCATTCTGTGATGGACTGCTTATAAGCCGTATCCATTCAATGTTCAGCAAAGGGGAAATCTTGGCAATGAATACCTGGGGGGCATCAGGTTGCTGAACATTTTCATTATAAATTGTAGTGTCCAACAAGTGCGCCCATTGTTGAAATTCGCAGGCAACATATATGTTCATATCTTTATCGGTTACCAGGTCAACCCCAAATATCAATTTTCCCGGCATAACCGTAATATCAAAAGCATATTGAAACCTCCCCTCATTGTCGTATTTTGCAATGGCCCAGTTTGACCAATCGTAATAACCTTCATGGGCAAACAAGGTGTCGCCGATAAAAATAGAATCGCCAAATTGGGTTCCTGTGTAAATGTTGTTTTGAAAATCAATATCCATTAAAAAAGACCATGAAGCAGCATCCTTCTGGGTGTTTTGTTCGCTCCATTCCCATTCCCAGTTTTGTCCAGAACCGAAATTGAAAAGATAAATCCAAAAGAGAGCGATGAGGAGTGTTTTCTTTGATTTCATGTCAGCAGTTCTAATTTATTGAACAATGATTTTTTCGCTAAAAACTTTCGAATCCGATTTTATCCGAATCAGATAAACCCCTTTTGGTTTTTCCGATAAATCAACAGGGATCAAATCTTCCGAAGTTTTAAACTCCATTAGGTTTTCTCCAAACGAATTGAATATTTCTATAGAAATGAAATCTTGTTTGTTGTTTAAACTATTAATCCAGAGTATTCCTGAAGTTGGGTTTGGATAAATATTAACCACTCCCTCTTTATTTACTTTTTCATCTGTTTTAACAATCATACCATTATTATAGACCAAACAAATATCTTGTGTGCCATCGGGATTTATTTGATGCAAATATAATATTATTGAATCGGTTCTAAGAACTCCGTTCCCTGAGTAACTTAGGTTTCCTCCGACAACAGAATATGATACAGGAACTAAAAAAAGTGAATCATCTGCACAATTTAAATTGGCAACTATTGTGTCTTCATATCCAAAGATTACCCCAGTTGGAATTCCATGAAAGTTTGATATTAGGATTTGGTTTGGTGTAATTTCTGATATTGTAGAATTCCATAAATAACTTGTTATTGTATCAGGATTAGAACAATGCCGAACTCCATAAATGCCTGTGTAATCAGGTGCACATTGTGAGAATGATCCTTTAACTATTATTATAAACAGTACTATTGCAATTAATCTTTTCATAATGGGCAGAATTTGAGTTCCGTAAAATTAAGAAAAATGGAAAGAAGAAAAAAACTTTAACGGAATTAATTGCAGAAACCAAAGTAGGATAAGGATAATACTATTTAAGGATTATCGTTACTTTTAATGCCTACATGAAGGTGTTTTTGGATTAATTGGATTATGGGAAAAATGTTGAAAAATAGATTCTGTGTTTTATTCGTCCCCCTGCTATTTTTATCCTCCTGCATATCCACCTATGATTTAATGGAATCTCATGCAACGGATATCGAACGGTTTTCTATTTCCGATTTGAACGGGAACTATGCAAATTCAGGGGACGACAATTACAATACACTTTGGAATACATTGACCAATTTCAAATCATCAAAAAAGGATACAGTTGATATTCCTGAAAAAGCCGTTATCAATCTCCGTTTTGAAAGTGAAGGCGAGCTTGTCATGACTGTACTTGAGAAAGATAGGATATTGAAGGAAGTTGTGGTTAAAGGAAAGATGAAAGGGGATTACTTTTCGATTAAAAGAAAACTGTTCCTTATCCCGGTACCACTCTTTTTTATTCAGCATGAAACCAAGGTGGTCTTGGGGCAAGGCCAAAGTGGTGGTCTGATTGTTAAATATGCCAATTGGGACGGTGCTTGGGTATTGATTTTTGCTGGCGGCGGGTTCCGGGGTTTTCATGAAAATAAATATGCCAAACTGGATTGATCCTTTTGGGTCAGGCCTTAAGCATCGGAACCCGGAAGGATATGTGATAATTTCATACTTACCCTGCTATGGTCATGCTGAGCTTGTCGAAGTACTGCCGTAGCATAACTTTTTATCCATCCACGTATGTGTTTTTGCAATTTTTGGGGATTGTAAAAACAATTCACATTAAAACACAAAAACATATTCAGCAAAGAAACCTATATCAATCGCCGCAACCAACCGTAAAAGAGCGAAGTGCGAAGGCTGGTATTCAAAATACAGCACCCATGAAAGAGATGCGTGCTTTTCTTGATTCGGCCAAAAACAAAAACAGGAAAATCCATTTTACGGCAGCATGCGCTATTTTTAACGGTTTAAAGGATTTGGGTTTTGTGAAAGGCAATACCGAAGAGGCTGTCCATGCCGGTGCCCATGCACTTTTCTTTCCTTGTGGTACGGGCCATTTGATGGGCCTGGACGTGCATGACATGGAAAACCTCGGTGAGCAATATGTGTGGGCTATGCCGGAAAACCCAAAAGCACGTTGTTTGGTTTGAAACCCTTACGCCTTGGCCGTGAATTGCAATCCGGCTATGTTGTCACCATCGAACCCGGGGTTTATTTTATCCCCGAATTGATCGACCTCTGGAAATCACAAAACAAATTCACCGATTTCATCAATTACAAAAAAGTGGAAGAATACAAATATTTCGGTGGCACACGGAACGAGGAAGACATTTTGATTACAGGTGAAGGCTATAAAATCCTTGGGAAACCCCTGGCAAAAAGCATTGCCGATGTGGAATCGGAAAGGGGGAAAGCATTTTCAGGCAAATAAGCATGGAGGCATATTGCAGGCAGATTGTTTATTATATTTGTTCCCATTGGGTTTCCAGGGTTTTCCATATTCTTCTTCAAATTTTTTACATTGTCCCGATAGTGTTTCCAAAATTTTCATTGTCTATGAAAAACCCTGGAAATCTTGATGCGAATAATGATCGAAAAGCAATCGTTCAAGTTGGTGACAACACCAACTTGATCCAAAGTTCATCCTGCCCCTTGTTGGTGTTGTCACCAACATGGATCAATTAGCGGCAATGTTCAAGTTGGCGACAACACCAACATTTCATTGGGAGTTAAAAACATGTGAGTAGGCTCGTTTTATGGTGGATCATATGTGTATTTGTCAGGGAAAATACATGTTATGACGGGCACTGGTTAGCCGGTATCTTTTCGCAAAGTCAAAGAAGATTCTAATGGGATGAATAAAATAAAACTAATTATAATCCCGGCACAATTGTTCCTTTGAGGTTTGGCCATACTGAATGCAAAAGGCCAGATTATCCTCAACGACAGCTCAACAATTTATTGCAGGATAATTTCCATTAAAGCCAATGTCATTCAATTTATGGATATTGATTCGGCACAAACCAGTCCAGAAACAAAATCCGTTTTGGCTGACACAATCAAGGACTATACCTATAAAGGAGAAACTTATTACAACGGCCAACTCCGGAAAAAAACACTTTTCGCCACCTACACCGATCCCAATACAGAAGGCACTTACATAAGGTTTAGTCTCTTTGTGCCCGGTTTTTCATTTGAAAACAGGATTGCACAATCCATCTCCATCAATGCAGAACTGGGTACAGGGCTTGGTGTGGGACGGATTACTGAAAACGCTTATATGGAAATATTTATGTTTTCGAGGAAGCGAGTTGTGGAAGGGCCTGAAGAATGGCCCGGGGCAACCGACTATACAAGCCTATATCCGTTTTTTAAGCTGGAACTTAGAAAATACTATAGTTTGCATAGAAGGCAATATCATGGAAGGGCCACGATCAATAATTCGGCAAATTATTTCAGCCTGTACACATTGGCTTTCTGGGACGATTGGGGGTTACAGCGAAACAAAAACAGGTTTTACTTCAACCTGAACCTCGGAGGGGGATTGTACTTGTGGAGCGAAGGCAGCAAAATCCAAGCTTTGATCGATGTGAAAGTGGGGGTTTTGTTGAACTGATGGATGTCATGTGACCGGTATCGGACAAGGGACTGTCAATGCCTGTACATGGTTGTCCGTTTTCATTCACCCTTTCAATAACCCATGACTTTTCAACACTGAAGCCTTTCAAGGACTATTTCCCTTCCCTATCTGGTTTTTGATAATTGCGGAGGATCAGCACCACGCCAATAACGACCAGGATGAACGGCCATAGATCGCCAAAATCAATTCTTGGCACAAAACGGTCAATCAGGAACAATATCCCCAAAGTAATCAGGATCATCCCTCCCCAAAGGTTGCCATCATTGTTTTTCTTTTTTTCTTCAGCTGTCACCGGCTTTTTCGGTTCAGCGTTTTTGTCATAATTTTCCATATTTGAAGTGTTGTAATTTGTTGAATTACTATCATTTGTTGAACTTTTAAAGTGGGTTTGGCCGATAAAAGGAGCGGCCTTGAGCGGGATCACGATCCAAAGGATAATGTACAATAACAATCCACCGCCCCCAATGAGGACGGCCAGCACAAAAAGCACCCTGAAAATAACCGGGTCGGCGTTCAGGTACTCTGCCAATCCCCCACATACTCCCCCAATTACCGAACTGGAGCTACTTCTATATAAACGGGTTGTTTCCATTACATTCAATTTTATTGATACTTCATGTGCATTTTCCAATTTGACGCAAAGCCTCAAGCTGCGTTACAGAAAAAATCAAACATTTAACACGGTTATTTATAAACAACTATAAATTACTTTTTTTTCCTTATCAAATTGTTGCCAACAGGATAGTTTTTGTATTTTTACACAAATTTTAAACATCTATCAATATAACATATAAAAAACAAGATTATGCCCACACTAAAAGACAGGCTTTACGAAAAGATTGAAGAATTCAGGCCAATAACAAGAAGGCTCATTAAAGAATATGGCGATGTTGTAATCGATGAAGTTACCATTGCACAGGCCATTGGAGGCATGAGGGGCGTTAAGAGCATGGTAACGGATATTTCCTATCTCGACCCCAACGAAGGAATCAGGTACCGTGGGTACACACTTCCTGAAACATTTGAAAAGCTGCCCAAACCCCCGGGAGCCGAAATGCCTTATGTGGAAAGCCTGTTCTATTTATTGCTTACTGGCGATATCCCCAATGATTTGGAAGTTAACGATGTGGTTGACGAGTTCAGCAAAAGGAGGATAGTGCCCAGGTATATTTACGATGTGATTGATTCGTTCCCATGCTGTAGCCATCCGATGACTATTTTTTCAACGGCCATCCTTTCGATGCACAGGGAATCGTTTTTTACGAAAAAATACAATGCAGGCATCAATAAAAAAGATTATTGGGATCCCATGTTCGAGGATTCATTGAACCTCTTGGCCAAACTGCCCGAGATAGCAACTTATATTTATGCAAAGCTCTACCGTAACGGCGAGCGTATCCAATCGAACCCAAACCTGGACTTTGGTGGCAACTTTGCCCATATGATGGGGATTGGTGCCCCATATGATGATGTTGCCCGTATGCACTTCATTATCCACAGCGACCACGAAAGCGGAAACGTAAGTGCACATACCGGACACCTTGTTGCCAGTTCTTTATCTGATATCTACCTTTCTATTTCAGCAATGATCAACGGTTTGGCCGGGCCACTTCATGGACTGGCTTCGCAAAGTGTGTTGCAATGGCTGCATGAGCTGGTTGATCGTATGGGTGGCGAAAATGTAACGCCATCCGAGGCAGAGGTGAAACAATATGTTTGGGAAACCTTGAACTCGGGACAGGTGATCCCTGGATTTGGCCATGCCGTCCTCAGGAAAACCGACCCGCGTTATGCACTGCAAAGGGAGTTTAGCCTGAGTCATTTAAAAGATGACACATTGTTCAAATATGTGGATATCCTTTATAAAGTTGTACCGCCCATTTTGATGGAACAGGGAAAAGCCAAAAACCCATGGCCCAACGTGGATGCACAATCAGGGGTAATCCAATGGCATTACGGAGTTAGGGAATATGATTTCTATACCGTATTGTTTGGTATCGGCAGGGCATTGGGAATTGCGACCAACATCATTTGGGCCCGTGCATTGGGCTATCCTTTGGAAAGGCCTAAATCACTTACCACTTCGATGCTCGAAAAAATCGCAGGTATTGATAAGTATGGCAACAAATTAAGTGACAAAAAATAATTCCTTGCTGTAAATTGTGAAAGGATGGCACTTTTTTTAAAAGGGTTTCGGGAAACCGGGACTCTTTTTTTTAGCTTGAATCCACAAACAAATTTAAAAAAGCCACTATTTCCACTCCCGTACGTAAGGGATAACACGAATTTTGCAGCACTGCAACAGGTAGGAGTTTTGCAGCTTATCCGTTCACTTTATTGTACTGATTAGAATCCCCGCTTGCGGATTTGAGGTTTTACAAAAACAACACAATGACAACACAGCTTGAAATAACGCTCCCCCCTTTCCCAAGAGGTTTCCACTTGATTACAAGACACGTTCTTGACAATCTCCCGGAATTACCGCAACAAGGTATATTGCACGTTTTTATCCAACACACCTCGGCAGGGATTTGCATCAACGAAAATGCGGATCCGACAGTCCGGCTGGATTTTGAAACCGTGTTCGACAAACTAATCCCCGATGGAACAAAAGTTTATGCACATTCCAGTGAAGGCCCCGACGACATGCCCGCACATATCAAATCGAGCATTATTGGGCAATCGGTTTCCATTCCCATCAGCAACGGGAGATCGAACCTTGGGGCATGGCAGGGGGTTTACCTTGGGGAATTCAGGAACCATGGCGGAAGGCGACGGCTTATCCTCACCATTTTATCTTAAATTTTTATTGTAATTTTAGCATCTTTAACTAATCTTAAAAACCGATATTATGAAAACACTCAGGAACTCATTCGTTTTAACTTTTGTTTTGTTTGTGTCCATAATTAGCCATGCACAAATCAACATCGAAGTCAATGAACAGGAGGCAAACATGTCCAAAGGGCTTCAGCCCGCTTTCGTTGTTGAGATTCCGCAGGCCGAAGATGATGTGGTCATCAAGACCTGGTCGAAGTATATCAGGGAGGGCACAAAATCAAAAGTCAGGAAAGAGGGTGAGGAAATCTTCATCCTGGGGACGAATATTGAAAAAATACACAAAGGCCCCATCAACATTTATTCATATGTTTTTAAAAAAGACTCCACCGAAAAATTGGTGGCATTCTTTGAGATCGATAGTGTGTTCTTCTCAAAAGATGAAGCCTCAAACAGCATCGAAAACGAGAAAACATACCATGGGATCAAAAACTTTGTCCGTGATTTCGCTTTGGGGAAATACCGGGAAGCAGTTGCCTCGGAACTAAAGGCCGAACAAAAAAAACTAAAGGACTTGACCCGTGACCTGGAGAAACTTGAAAAAGACAATGTATCCTATCAGAAAGAGATCAAGGGAAAAGAACAGGACATCCTGAATGCAGAGAGTGAAATAGGCTCCCTGGAAACAGCCAAAACAAGAATGTCCGAAGAAATCGAAAACCAAAAACTGAAGGTATCCTCCCTTTCCGAAGATGTTGTTTTGCAGGATATGGCAAAAAAGAAGCTGAAAGAGCAAGAAAAGGGGAAAAAGGGGATAAGCAGGGATATCGGGAAAAAACAGAAAAACATTGTAAGCTATCAGTCAAACATAAAGGAGTTTAACCGATTGATCGAGGACAACCAGGGAAAACAGGAAGCAAAGTTGAAGGAAATAGAAGGGCAGGAAGATATTATCGAAGAAGTGACCAGTAAGTTACAGGGAATCAAATAGTGATCTTCTCCCTCGTCATATTGTCACTTATTGTTTCCTTTTTCTTGTGGATTCTGTTTGCCCCCCTTGATTTTGTGGCAAATACGTTTAAGGAAGAGTATTATTTCCAACTTCGGAAAGTTTTCCGCGTTTCCATCGTATTCGATGAAGATGAAATTGTTTTTTTAAATATCAGGGTTTTCTTCATTGGCTTCAACATCCACCCCTTACAGATTTTGACCAATCCGAAAAAAAAGGAAAAAGGGGGGAAGAAAAAAAAGAAAAAAGAGAAAAGAAAGAAGTTGCAAAGAATCCGCACACTACAAAATATGGGCATGTTTGCTTTAAGGCTCACTTGGAAAACCGCTAGGACTTTTAAGCTCAGAAAACTGAAACTGAACATCGATACAAACAATGTGGTCACCAACGCCTATTTAATACCTATCTTTACGATCCTAAATGGAAACCGTACCCAACTTAGCGTGAACTATTCCGGGCAAATAGGGGTTCATGTTGTGTATGAAAATTCGGTTTTCCTTATTTTAAGGGCAGTGATAAAATCTTATTTAAAACATAGAAAGCATAAACTTAAATTTTAATATCATGGATTTCAATTTAGAAGATATGCTCAGCAAAGTACTGGAGCAGTTAAAAACAGTGGCAAAAACAGAAACGGTAATGGGCGAACCATTCAAACTTGGCGAGTTCACGTGTGTGCCCGTTATTAAGATCGGCATGGGTTTCGGTAGTGGCGGTGGTGGAGGCGAGGATTCCTCGCGCGGCGCCAAAGCTGGTGGTGCCGGGGCAGGAATTGGCCTGGAGCCCATCGGTTTCCTGGTGACCCGTGGAGCAGAAATATCGATGGTGAGCGTGTCCCGTTCAAAGGGGTTACAATCTATTTTTGAAAAAGTACCGGACTTGATGGATAAATTGCTCAGTATGAAGAAGGGCAAGGAAAAACCGAAAAAGAAGGAAGGGGAAGATAAATAGGAAATTTGAGTGGGCAGGCGTGCAACGGGCAATGTGAATCGAGATGACATTGGCCAGGCGTAATCCAGCTAATCCAGCTTTTTCAAATACAGAACGGCAAAGCCCCCGAAGGGAGATGTGAACGTTTGGGCATTCCCTGCCGTTATGTTCCCGGCGGTCAAAATAGCCCCGGTTTGTGCATCCAACCATTCAACGGCAAACTGCCCAGACGATAGGGTGAGGTCAACCGTGGCAACAGAAATGTTTTCGGGAAAGTAAACCACATATTCATGGTTTGACGCAAGGCAAAATCCAGTTGAACTCAGTATTGGCTGTGGCGTTGTGGAAATCAAGTCCATCCTTTCCGACAAATCCCCTGCATAGCCCATATTTGCCCTTACAAGGGTAAATAGGTTTGGGTTTGAGACCCCGAGCAATCTTCCCGGGACATTGCTGCCCCCGCCCCAATTGTCCATATGAATCGGATTTATCCCTCCCGTAAAACTTTTCCATACAAAGTCGATCGGATCGCCCGAATCGGTGTACCAAACATAGTAAAAGTGATCGGTGTCGCTAATAATAACTTTATCACCATAGGCAATTGGAGCATCCCCTTCACGGCAATCATATCCACCTTCCGAATTGGGGGAAATCCAATCGGCAGGGCTATTGAACAAAGTTCCATTGGAACCTGAATTGTACTGGAATGTTTTCCCTACCGGACGTTTAAGCCCATAAGTTTCAAATTCATATGTATGGATAAAGTCAATCATTTCGTTTTGCCACACATCCCTGTCAACCCCATAAGGCACCTCGTTCCCAATTTCATAAAGGACATTGTTGAACTTATTGTAATTCACGATATCGATTACCTCCTGCACATATAATCTTTGGGCTTGCAAAACATCTGCGTCCAGGTTTGTGTGCACATCATATTGCCCGGCAGCAATACCATTTATATTGTTGCCTGCCTTAAATGGATTTGAGCCCCAGGCGATAGGCGTATGTTCGGCACTAAAACCTTCGAATAACATAATCGAAACATAAATCCCCTTTTCATTCGCCATCTGAACCCTTTGTTGAAGCCTGTCGAAATAAACCTGGTTGAGTTGGGTCAAGTCATATGCAGAACCTGATTTCTTATAAGGGATCGGGGAGATATCCAGGTTTTGGTCATTTGCCCAATCCGTTCCATGTGGGGATTCCCATGCCCACAAGCGTATGAAATTATGATGAAGGCCCGACATCCAGTTTAAATAATCAACATAGTTGAATGGAGTCCCAATGTCCTGAAAATTGTCCCATGTGTGCGAACCGGTAAGCAAAATCGCCTTTCCGCCAACACTGAAGTACCTCCCGTTTTCCGGGGAAACAATAATGGGGTTCTTTATCACATTGTACCCTTGTCCGGCATTTAAGGTCCACTTTCCGTTCAAATCGCCATTATCTACCTGCCCGTCCATATTAAAGTCCCCATTATAATATCCGCTATTTCCTGCCTGGGGAATCCAAATATCATTTTTATCCCTATTGTCAAATTGGCTGCTCAGGTCACCATCTGCTGCAATCATGCCCCAAACGCCCGATGACATGAGTTTTTGGGAAAAAGTGCCACCAATGGCTTGCCCGGCACCTGTTGTGAAATCGTAGGTATATTTCCCCTGGGCCTCTGTAATGGCAATATCGGAAGTGACGGGCAAGTGGTTTCGGTGATGGACCCTGATATGAAAACCACTTACATTGTTTGTGGAAAGCAAGAGATCGGATGACCCATCCAAATCCGTTATTTTTCCGTTAGTTAGCAAAAACCCGGCTTTCCGGGAGACAAGCCCAAAATTCAGGTTGTCGGGTTCGCCCGAAGCCTGCAACAGAACAACAAGCACCCAATCCACAACAGATGAGGGAATTGCCCCGGCAGATTCTGTCCCCTGATAATTCCATGGGCTAACATTATAAGGTTGTGAGCTTGGCAAATAACCCAGGTTGTTCAAATAAGGGGTCATTTGGTTATTGAAAAAAGGCCCCTCAAGGAATACCTTCAGGTCAAGTTGAGCCGTTTGCCCAATGCTAATATTGAAAAAAAGGAAAAGGGATATGGAAAATGAAACAGACTTCATGGTTTTTCAAGATTATTATAGTGTTGCTCAATAATGAGGTTATGGTAAATACAAATAGTGACCTTGCGGGCCCATCGTTTCGCAAAGTCCATTCTAAACGAAAAAAATAGTTTTATTGTATCGACCTAAAAAAAGAAAAACCCCAACAAAGGGATTTCGTTATTCAAACTGAAATTTGTGCAAAAGTAATCTAATTCCTGGGCAATCTTATAAATTTATGTCGGGTTATTTTCAAATGAGAATTTCACGACTTCCGGGAAAAATTCCCTGAATTCCTCTTCGTAAAGCCCGTAATCGTTTTTCAAATCTCCGGTGGCATTTTCCATTCCCGACTCAAAAGGTGTTCGCTTTGCAATACCTGACAAAGCCCGGTGAAGTCCTTCAAGGTTTCCATAGTTCATTAACCAGTTCGATTTTGCCATAAAGGGCAGGATATATTTTGTCTTTGTAGGAAGTATTAAGTATTTCTTCATCAATATCCTATAAACCCTATGCGTAAAAGCTTCCAGGCCCTCGTTGGAATAAACCTGCCAGTTGGCCGCCAGAAAATGGTCGTAAAACATGTCCACAATTACTCCTGCGTACTTCCGGTAATTCCGTGCCAGGCGTTTTTTGCTCTTCAAAAACTGTGGGTGCGAATCGGTAAACCGATCAATTTCGCGATGCAATTTAATCCCGGCCTTTATCCCTTCGGAAAAACCCAGGATGGCTTTCCCTTTCACGTGGTCGGCTATGAAGTTCCCAATCAGGGTTTCTTCATTTTCACCGGATAAATAAACATGCGCCAAATAATTCATTCAACAATAAAATTACAAACGGCAAAGCTATTCAAAAAATACAAACAACTTTTTTGCGTTAATACGGTCTTACAACTATTATTGATTTACTTTTGTGAAATTGAAACACGTAATATCCCACATAGCATATATCATTTCCGGTATTTTATTTCTGTTTTCAGGCCTGCTGTCAAGCTGTAAGGGGAAAGAGAAAGTAGAACCGGACATTAAGCTTGGCCTTGTTTCAGAGTTTAAGCTCAACGTTTCCGAACCATCCGGTTTGTGCCGGTTCAGGAATTCAACGGAATTTTTAACGGTCAGCGATCAAACCAACAAAATCTATGTGGTTTCCGAAACAGGAGCCGTTTTGCGGAATTTCAATTTTACCGGGGAAGATGTGGAGGGGATCGCTTACGACCCTGTCTTGAATGAGGTTTTCGTTTTGGAGGAAACCAGCAGACAGGTCTTCGTACTCGACACAAATAGCGTGGAACAAAGCCGTTTTCCGGTTGATATTTATTATGAGGACGACAAACATGGGCCTGAGGGCATTTCCTATGACCCTGAAACAAAGCACCTCTTTGTTGTTGTCGAAAAAAACCCGGGCAAACTTGTGGAACTGAACCTGAACGGGGAAATCATAAACTCTTATTATCTTTCGTTTGCCGATGATTTTTCAGCGATTTTCTTTGATTCCAAAGACAATGAACTATGGATATTAAGCGATGAGTCAAAAACGCTGTCACGTTGCGATTTAACCGGAAAAGCGTTAAACACATACGATACGGGAATCACAAAAGGCGAAGGCCTGGTGGTTGACCCGGAAAACAAATTGGTTTACATTGTAAGCGACCTGGAAAGCAAAATGTATGTTTTATCGATACCTTAACCGAAAAACCCGATTGTCAAAGGAACTTTAAAATCTCCAGCTAAGCATTTTCCATCTTATAATTAATAGAAGCCCTTTATGTTATTTGTTTTATTTTTGGCCATCATGATTTTTGGTTTTCCAAAAAGACGGATAAACACAAACGTTGAACAAGAAAATGTAGCATGACGAAAAAAGAAAACGCAAGCCTGATCATCGATTTTTTCCACCGCACCATGATGCACCATGCCATGTGGTTTGCCGAAGTGCAACACCAAATGGGAAGGGAAAAAGC
>JAJRTT010000488.1 GCA_024278155.1 Bacteroidota bacterium
AAAAAAAACCGCCCCAACCGGGGCGGCACATTTACAAACCAGCTATTGATATGTCTGATAAAGACGAAGGGTTTGATAAGAATATGCTAAGAACTTTAAGGTTTAAATTCGATTTCAAGGTTATTGATGATAGCAGGGTTATATGGCGTAAGACCTGCAATGATGTTCAACAAACTGTTATAATCGGGGCTGGGTGCGGTCCCGCCTTGTACAAAGCCGCCATGGTCGAAGAATCCGGGGGCTTCGGTATTGTAAAGGTAAGACTGGACTGTTGTACTGTCGATCCAGGGCCAAACATCATAGATCTGCTCGGTGAACACGTTTTTGATGGAGTTTTCCACAAGGATTTCGTACCTGTCGGATGAATTGAGCGTGTTTGAAGGCAAGCCTACTTCGGCAACGCCTATGTCGGTGGATTCTTTTCCCGCAGCCGTGAAAGCCCAGTCGAAGCCCACATCACCATTAAAGAACAACGCATTGGGATGGTCCGAATTTCCATATATGCTGATGGCATCGCCGTTTTTACCTACGAACATTCTCATTGTTTTCATGGCATAAGGGTCATCAAGTGGGTCGGCAAGGGGAAGTCCGGCAAGGGTGACGATCATATGGTGCTCGTAGCCCAATTCGCCTGCTTCGCTGTAATCGATCCTGTACATGGTTTCCTCGTACATGGGTTCGGTCGTCCGGTCGAGGTTGTAAGGGTTGATGATGGCCGTCCCTTTAACGGGGCTGCGGTTCCAGAAAATCTGAAGGGCTGTGCTGCCTATATCTGCCGAGGCCGGGCCTTCATCGGTTATGGTCATCTGGAACTCGTAAACCTGTCCCTCGAAACTTGGGTCTTCGGTTATCACAACATGTTTTACCCTGCCGTCATCGTCCGAAACAAAGTTGAAGCTCATGGGTTCGTTCAATTCATTTACGCTGATGACAGTAATGATTTCGTTTACGATATCGGCCGCATTTTCGCCTATCCAGATGAAAGTCCGGGTATGTTGGTAAATGTCATCGCCCTGGAGGGTGTCGCCATTGGTGCTTTTTAAATAGTCATCCCCGCTGAGGGAGCTTGGAATATCCACTTTAAAGTTGGATGGGAGGATACCTGTTTTTTGCTGTGGTGTTTCTACATTGTCTTTTTTACAAGATTGAAAAGAGAATCCCAGGACAAGGATTGCGATTACTAAAAATCCATTTGATTTTTTCATTTTTAAAAGTTTTAAAGGTTTAACAATTTTTAAATTCAATGCTATTACACAAGGAAATTGTTTTACCCTTATCCCCTGGCTTGGGTTTTGTTGAAAAATAGGCTTAGCGGGATTCGTTTGCATCGTGCCCAGCCCTGAAGGGCTGGGAAACTCAGGGTTGGGAAATACTGCACAATTGCTGAAATGATTGCTTCGTGGTTTGCTTTTCCCGGGTATTTGAATTTCCCGGGTATTTATGCCCGGGTTTTATTTCCTCGGAAGCGTAAACGTGAACCTGCTCCCTTTCCCGGCCTCGGACTCTACCCGGATTTCCCCTTTTGACTTTTCCACCAGTTCTTTTGAAAGTACCAGCCCGATCCCCAGGCCCGTTTCATTGGCGGTGCCGTTGCGTGAGATATTCCCGTCAAGCGAAAACAGCTTTTCTGTCAATTCCTTTGGCATTCCAATGCCCGTATCGCTCACATAAACTTCCACATGCTCATTTGCATATTGTACCCCAAGGTCTATTTTTCCTTCCTTTGCCGTAAACTTCACAGCGTTCATCCCCAGGTTCCTTAAAATGGTTTTCACCATGTTTTTATCGGCATGGGCAAAGATTTCCCTTTCACAAATTGTTGAAAGCCGAATGTTTTTGTTTTTTGCAAAAACCTGCAATGTCTCCTCAACCTCGACAATCAACTCTTTCATGTTTATTCTTTCCGGCTCGCATTTTAATCTTCCGGTTTGTGCCCTGGCCCATTCCATCAGGGTTTCAAACAGTTTATGGGTTTGGGTAGAAGTATCGTTGATCTTTTGGTAGATTTCCTGTTTTTCTTCCTCCGAAAAACCAGAGGGATCATCGACCAGCATATCACTGATCCCAATAAGGAAGGTAAATGGGTTTTTGATATCGTGCGCCAGGATCGAAAACAATTTGTCTTTTGCTTCGTTCACGCTCCGCAGTTTTCTTTCGGATTGTTCAACGGCTATTTCAGCTATTTTCCGTTTGGTAATGTCCCGGTTGTATTCAATGATTTTTTCAAGCTCCCCTTTTTTATTGAACACGGGGAAACTGTGGATTTCAAAATGCCTTTCTTTTTTATCGATCAGGATTTTGATGTTTTCGGCATGAAATGCCTCTTTCGTTTTCGTGATTTGCTCGATGGAACACTTACAGTTCTTGCCCGCACAAGGTTTGTCGATATCCCGTTTCACCGTTTTGCACCGCAAGGCCATAGGGATTGTTTTTCCCCGGGCCGCTTTGTTCGATAGCTCGATGGAATTGTCCTTTGGGTTTATTACATAAAAAGGGTGCGTAAGTGAATTGATCACTTTATGAATGAAATCAAGGTTTTTCTTTTTCGTGTGGTAAAGCTTCAGCAAAATGATGATGGTGATAGTGGCGCCAATGACTGTTATTATAAGGAAAAACCCAATTGTTTTTTGTTGCCTTATCTTCAATACCTGGATTCTGTTGTCATCCATTAGGTTTTTGTTTTCAGCCAAATGCTCGTTTAATTTGTTCAGTGCGATAAGCTGTGCGATATGCGATTCGCTTTTTTCATTGAATATACTGTCTTTGAGTTGGGTAAATAACCGATGGTTTTCCAGGGCTTTTTCATAATCCCCTTTCTTTTCGTAAAGCTCCGATAAATTGAGGTAGTTGTTTTTCTTCAAATCAATGGCATCTATTTCATTGCTGGTTTTCATTGACCCCTCAAGGTAGTTGAGGGCTTTTGGATAATTGCCCAGGGCAATATAATCGGCCCCAATATTGGTCATCACATTGGCTTTTCCGTAATCATCATGAATCCCTTCTTTGAGTTTGAGCGATTTATTATAATAGGATAACGCCTTATCATGGTCTTTTAGGTTGGAATAATACAATCCGATATTGCTGAACAAAATAGACAGGTCTTTTTCGTTTTGAAGGATTACGGCAATTTGTTCGGACTTATCATAGTATTTGAACGCCGAATCAAATTCCATATTTCGGTGAAAAATTATCCCAAGTGCCATGGAGGTCCTTGTCATCATCCCCGAATCGTGTTCCGTCCTGGCGGTTGCCAAAGCATTTTTCAAATATTTCTTGGCGTCATCATAACGGCCCAGCTCCCCATAAATATTACCGATGCTGATTTGCGCCTTGGCAATGGATTTTGCGTTTCCGGTGATTTGTAGCAGTTCCAGGCTTTTAAAATAGTAGTCCAAGGCCTCGTCGTACATACCGGTCATTTTATAGCCGATGCCCGTATATCGGTACGAATATGCCAACATTGCCGAATCGCCCAGTTTTGCCGAAAGCTTGATCGCTTCCTTGCCATAAAAAATACTTTTGGAAGGATTGGTTTTAAAGTATTCCCAAACCAAATCGTGATAAATGACAATCCTTTCATGGTCATTGGTTTTATCGGGTTTGTTTTCGAGGGTATCGGTCAAAACATTTGACAAAGCTGTGAAAGTTGTCAGTAAAATGAAAATTTCGGTGAAAACGGTTTTCAGTAAATTCATTTAATCTTTTTAGGGTAAAATTGTTGTGTAAAGGAAACAAGTGGCCAAATGGAATGTTCAGATGTGGATTTGTTGG
>JAJRTT010000489.1 GCA_024278155.1 Bacteroidota bacterium
GTGGCTCTTCTTTCACTTCGGTATTGCAAGAAACAACAAATGCAATAAGCAGCATAAGCGGTACTACAAGCATTGATTTAAAAATGGTCTGCGATTTCCTTTTTTGTTTTGACATCATGGTAAACCTCCTTTTTAAAAGTGAATGATTAAAATTATTTGTCAATGCGTAAAACTGGATCCCAAAAGTTTGGCCCAGCAATAATTTTTGATATGATTCTTTTTGACAGCCCTTTGCAAGCACACCTTCATCGGCCAGGTATTCATGAACGGTTTTCAGTGAATGCTTATAAAACCAAATGACCGGGTTGAACCAAAACAGGATGGTCAACAGTTCAACGAAAACCAAGTCGAGGTAATGCCTTTGGTGAATATGGGTTTTCTCATGATCGATTATTTGTCTGGTATCCCCATCCTCATTGGATGTACTGTTGAGGAAAACGATATTGAAAAACGAGAAATTCGCATAGGGTTTCCCTGTAAATACCACTTTCACACCTTGCTCCCTGCGAATGCCCGTTTTCTGGACAAGGACAAATATTTGCCACAATTGGATCCACAGCCGGAGAATCCCAACAACTGCCCCTGACAAATAAACCCAAATCAATATCTGCCACAATGGGTCTTGTTGGCCATTACCTGATAATACATTCCCGGGCCTTATTGTGACAGCATTTAAGGTAAACAAATATTCATCGGGAACCAAACTTCGAACAACGGCCCAATCCGGAACAAATGGGATGGACATAGAAAACACCATGGAAAACAAAAGATAGATGCGAATGCAAGTAAAGCAAGTTTCCTTTCGTAAGAATAAGAAGTAAAAGCCATATAATAAGGTGAGGCTGACCCCTGATTGCACTACATATAAAAACAGGCTATCCATTGCCCCCCCCTTTTTGTTTGTTGATTTCCTTTTCCATCATCAGCTTTATCTCTTCCAAATCCTCGATGCTTACCTTTTTATCATTTGCCAGAAAAGATGCCAAGGCTTTATAAGAGTTGCTGAAATAGTTGGTCATAAAACTGCCAAAATATTTTTTCGTGTATTCGCCTTTTGATACCAATGGGAAATACTCATGGGTCTTGCCATAAGCTTTATGCCCGACATACCCCTTTTTCTCCAATATCCTCACAATGGTGGAAACTGTATTGTATGCGGGCTTTGGATTATCAAATTCAAGTAGCATATCATTGACGACACCTTTTTCGATTGTCCACAAAACCTGCATTACCTGCTCTTCTGCTTTTGTTAATTCCTTCATAAAAACTATTTGTTTAGTTTCATAACTAATTCCTTAGTTGTTTTTTGCCTGAAAAAAGCCATTCTTAAAATGACGCTGCAAACATATAACTAAATATTTAGTTATGCAACTATTTATTTAGTTTTATTTTTTGGGGCAATCCCAAATTTAGTATTTTTGGCAAAAAATATCCAATGAATTCAAAACACATAGTATTTCGATTATTGATTATCTTTATTGTGATAAGCGGATTGGTTTCCTGTAACATCAACCCAAAAAAAGAGGGCGAAAGCAATCCCATTAAAAAAGAGGTGAAATCCGGTTTTATTCCGGGAAAGATTTATGGAAAGGTAAAATGTTTGGCCGATCCCAAACAAACCTATGCACTCTATTTACCTTCAACTTATGTCCAGGACAAAACCTTTCCGGTGGTTTTTTTCTTTGATGCCCATGAACGGGGGAAAATGCCGGTTGAAAAATACAAGGGATTGGCCGATGCCCATGGTTTTGTCCTGGCAGGTTCCAATAACTCCACGAATGGCCAAAGCCCGGCAGAATCGGATAAAGCAATTTCCTCCATGATGGATGATGTCCAAAAACGATTTCATATCAATTCCGAAAGGATTTATGCCGCAGGGTTTTCAGGGGGTGCAAGGGTGGCTGCCGGTGTGGCTTTGTTCAAACGGAAGATTGCGGGCGTTATAGGTTGCGGGGCAGGATTTCCACAAGTCAGCACACAACCCCAAACGAACTTCATTTATTGCAGCATGGTAGGGAACGAGGATTTCAATTACCTTGAAATGGCAGAACTCGGGAAGACATTGGAAGGATCGGGGATTTTTCATCATCACATAGTATATAATGGTGAACATGATTGGCCCCCTTCAGAAATCATGGAAGAAGCATTTCAATTCTTGGAGTTTGATGCCATGCGAAATAAACTGGTTTCCGTTGACAATGCCATGATTGATGATTTTGCTGGGAAATGCGAAAATGACCGTGAACAATACAGGAGCAGCCATTACATCCTCCAACTTGCCGAAACAGACCAGAAGGCGATCACGTTTTTATCGGGGATAGTTGATGTCAGTGATTTTTCTTCCGAATTAACTAAATTAAAGACGGACAAGGAATACCAGAAATTGATCGGTGAAAAACAAAAACTGGAAACCAGGGAAAAAGAGGTTCAGCAGGAATTGGTGAAAGCCATGCAGACCGAAAACAGTAAATGGTGGGACAATAAATTGAACGAAATTGAAACCTCGTCCAAAAAAGCCAAAGACAGTAATTTAAGGTTTATGAACAAGCGCTTGCTGAATTACCTGAGCCTTGTCTCGTTTATGTATGCGAGAAATGCGTTGCGAAGTGGGCAAGTAGAGGCTGCCGGGAAATTCCTTGTGATTTATGAAAAAGTTGACCCGGACAATTCGGAAGTCTATTATCTAAAAGCCGTCCGGTTGGCGAAAATGGGGGAAAACCAAAAGGCCATCATTGAATTGCAGAAGGCCGTTGACAAGGGTTTTGAAGATATTGACAGGGTTTCAAGCGATCAAAATTTCAGTGCGATCAGGAATGAAAAGGGGTTTCAGGATGTGTTGGGATCGATTTAGAATATAATGCCGCCAATGCGCCAATGATATTTTATTCCCGCATTGGCGGCAAAAAAGCATTAAGAGAACAAAAAAATCATTTACACATTATCAACAATCTTTTTTTAACTTTACCCAATCTTAAAATCATCAAGAAAACATAAGAATGAAAAGGAACAACTTAATTAAAGGGATTGCATTGTCAATTATGGTAACAGTTATTTCCTGCTCCCCAAAAACCCAGGTCAACGATCCACAGAAAATGGAAGAAAAAGAAAAAACCGGCGAAACAAACCTTCAAGCTTCGCCCCCGGTGATTATCTACAAAACAAAGAAGGACTATTCCGACAAAGTGCCGGTAACACTTTCTGACGACAAATCAAAAATCATCAGCTATCCCGATTCAAGGGACTTGATCAGAAACGGGGAACTCACCCTGCCCGTTGAACTGCACAATGGTTTTCTCCTCGACCAAAGGGGCATCGACCGGAACGTTGCATTTCTCAGTATTTCTTACGGAACCTATACAAGGGCAATGCGGGTTTATACCGTTCAGCAATTATACGATTTGATACTCGACAAAGACCCACTGATCGAAATGTACGATTGTGGTCATAAAAGCGATTTCAAAAACGTAGTGGACGAGCTGAATGCCAAGATAGATAAAGGGGAATTGGGCAGTTTCAAAAGGTTGAAGTAAGAGGAAAAGCTTCCACCGGAAATTTCAGTTTTAAAATTGTCCATAACACAATATAGGTACGGTTCTGTTTTTTTCCTATTTTTACATCGGATTAAAAACACTGTATGCCGTCACCTAATAAATTTGGAGCATTTTCCGGGGTCTTCACACCTTCCATCCTGACCATCCTTGGGGTTATCATGTACATGAGGCTGGGATGGGTCGTGGGCGAGGCCGGGTTGATCTATGCACTTGTCATAATCCTGATCGCCCACATTATTTCGATAACCACCGGATTGAGCATCTCATCCATTGCGACCGATAAAAAAATCAAGGCGGGCGGGATCTATTATATTTTGTCCCGCAGCCTGGGATTGCCCATGGGCGGCGCCATCGGGATTGTCCTGTTCATCGGGACGGCTTTGAGTATTTCCCTATACCTTGTGGGTTTTGCCGAAAACTTCCTGAGCATCGGGGCCATTCGTGGTTTTCTCCACCTTGAACAGAACGTAGACGGATACCGCATCATCGGGACGGGTGCGATTGTCGTTCTCGTGCTCATTGCATTTATCAGCACTTCGCTGGCCATCAAGACCCAGTTTTATATTTTGGCGGCCATCGGGCTTTCCCTTGTTTCCATTTTTACAGGATTTTTCCTGCATGGGGACCTGGCACCGGATTCTATTGTTTTAACACCGGTACGGCATGGCCTTTCCATGGAATTGATCTTTGCCATTTTCTTTCCGGCAGTTACCGGTTTTACTGCGGGCGTGGCCATGTCGGGCGATTTGAAAGACCCAAAAAAATCCATCCCCTTTGGTACGCTTGGGGCCATAGCCATCGGGTTCATCGTTTATGCCGGGCTGGCAATTGCGCTCGCTGTTTTTGTCAACCGTGACTTGCTTATCAACGATTATAATTTCCTGTTAAAAGTAGCCTGGATACCCGCCCTCGTTTTTGCGGGGATTTGGGGCGCAACACTTTCTTCGGCCCTTGGCGGGATACTTGGAGGACCAAGGATTTTACAGGCTGTTTCTTCAGATAAAATCACTCCAAAGATATTTGCCAAAGGTTACGGTGCCAACAATGAACCTCGAAACGCACTCCTTTTCATTTTCCTTATTGCCGAAGGTGGGATATTAATTGGCGACCTGGATAAAATTGCCGGGATTGTCTCCATGTTTTACCTGGCTTCCTATGGGTTCATCAACCTCGCTTTTTTCCTTGAAAGCTGGGCCAGTCCCGATTTCAGGCCAACTTTTAAGGTAAACCGATATGTTGGGCTGTTGGGCTTTATTGCAGCTTTTGGCGTTATGTTCAAGTTGGACATGGCAGCCATGTTCGGCGCCCTGCTCATTATGGCGGGTTTGTATTTTTACCTGAAACGGAAACAACTGAAAACAGAATATGGCGATATTTGGCAAAGTGTCTATTCTTCGGTCGTGAGATCGGCATTGGTCAAAATGGACCGGAGCAGGTTGAACGAACGCAACTGGCAGCCCAACATTATCTTGTTCAGCGGTGGAACAGGGAAAAGGCCCTACCTTATAGAGTTGGGGAAAAGCATTGCAGGTAAACACGGTGCACTTTCCAATTTTGATTTGATCGAGGATAAAGAGGCAAAAGTCCTTTTCCCAAAACACAAACAATCCATTGATGACAAGGAAATCGGAACCGGTGTGTTTTCAAGAAGGCAAACCGTAAGGGATATTTACGATGGGATAGAAACCATTGCTCGCGTTTATGGGTTTTCGGGGTATGAGCCCAATACGCTGTTACTTGGCTGGGCAAGGCAAACTTCCGATCCGGCCCGCTTTGTTGAAATGTTGGATACGCTGTACGAACTGGACATGAACGTCCTGCTGGTGGACTATGACAAAAACGTGGGCTTTGGAAATTATTCATCCATTGATATTTGGTGGAAAGACGAAAGCAACCAGGGCAACCTGGCCCTGACCCTGAGCAAACTGATCGTTCAATCGGAGCAATGGCAAAATGCCGAAATCCGCTTGATTATCGTGAATTCAAAAAACGACCAGCACGACAACATCCTCCGCAAAACCCAGCATCTATTGAACTCAATGCGCATGGAAGCCAAAATCAGGATCATCAATAACGAGATCGACCAAAAACCTTATTACGACCTGATGATGCTGGAGTCGAAGGAAACCGACCTTATTATTTCCGGTATCCCCGAATTGGGAAAAGACAACGCAAAGGAATTTGTGGGAAAAACGAGTGAATTATTTAAAAATATCGGAACAGTACTTTTAATTAGGGCCTCTAGCACTTTCCGAAAGCTGAACCTTGGTATCGTTTCCGAAAAGATGAAATACATCAGTGCAAGCCCCGGGGTTTCGGAAAGCAAAAAACAACATACCGTAGAAGTTGCGTTTCCCAGGGAGCCAGTAGTGGAAAACGATTTAAGGGCCCTTTATTCCACACTCGTCAAAACCATTGAAAAATTCCATGGCGATTATTTTATCCCTGCAATCCAATTTAACGAGGACAAGACTTTCACTGTTTCCAAATACGTGAAGGAGGCTTATGCCACATTAAGATCCGAAGATTTCCTAAATGCCAAACCTGACAAACAAAAAAGGCAATTGGCTTCGGTACGGACAAATTTGCTCATCCGTTTTACCAAAGTCCTTCAGGAACTCCAGGGAAAAATCGAAAAAGAACAAAAAGAGGGGATCGGGGCTGCTTTGGGTTACATTGTCCAGCACGTGGAGAACCTTTGTTTTACGGTTCCTTTAAAACGAAAGATAACGATTGACAAACAGGACTTACAAGCAAAAGAACTTGATAATTTCGGCACCCGCTTCTATAAATTCTCAAAAAGGCTTTTCCATGCCAATAGCAAATTGGAGAAAGGTATCCCTTATCAATTAAAACTAAAAAAACTTATCGACAACGAACTGCCGGTTCCTTTTCTCCAAACCTTGCACGGTTCCCTTCGTGAATCGGGCCGGCAAAACGAGGTTTACGTTGTTGAATACCAAAAGCTCCAGGCATTGCTCGAAAATAATTTCAACCTTTTGGAACAAAATGGCATTTCAAAAAAACGTATTGTTTCCGGCGAAAAAGAGGTTTTGGAAAAACTGGAACGTTTGTGGAAAATCAACAAGGACGAAAGGGAGCTGATTTTCAACAACCTCCGGAATGAAAGTGCACGGATAATTACGGCCATTGGCAAAAAAACAGAAATGGTCCCGGCCAATAGATTCATCGCAGCAAAAAACACAAAAAAACTAAATGCCTTAAAGGAAGATATTTTGAACGCCCCTTCACACTGGCAAACCAACAGGAACCTACTTTACAATGGGGTTCTGATCGACCTGCAATTGTCGCTTATCAAACAGCGTTTGAAAAAAACCATCGAGCAGACCCTTATCGAAATCAATACGGGCACGGAAGAATCCATTACAAAAAACATAAAAAAACTCAATTCGTACCTTCGGGATTTTGCCAGGCTTTTCAAGGAAGGGAAATCGGAAGAATTTAAATTGCCCTTAGAGGACGAAAACCTTGAAATAGATGGCAATTATAAACTTGTATTGAACAAAATCACCGATAAGACCTATAAGAACATCAAGGCGATTATTGGTCGTTTGCCCAAAAACATAAAATTGAAAGATGAGGGGCAAAAGGGGGAAATCGACCGCCTTATGTTCACGGATTTCGATACCATCAATATTTCTGCCTATCGCCTTATCGATTATTACATCCA
>JAJRTT010000490.1 GCA_024278155.1 Bacteroidota bacterium
GGATGTGGATATCGTAAGGGAGCAAATCCTGGTTGCCGCCGGTAACAAATTAAGCCTGGAACAAAACGAAATCAAACAACATGGCCATGCCATCGAATGCCGGGTTTATGCCGAAGACCCGGCCAACAATTTCCTCCCTTCGCCCGGGCAAATGTATTTTTACGAAGAACCACAGGGAGAGGATATCCGTGTCGATTCCGGGATAAAAGGGGCATCGGTCGTCCAAAGCTTTTACGATCCCATGATCAGCAAATTGGTTGTTTGGGGAAAAGATAGGGAAGCCGCCCGTCAAAAATCAATTTCTGCGTTAAAGGGGTATATCATCCATGGTGTGAAAACAAACATTCCCTATCTGACGGAGTTGCTTAGGCACAAAGCCTATATCGAAAATAAGATCACTACTAAGTATTGCGATGAACACACAGATGATATTATTGATTTGATTGAAAAAACCCGGGATACACTTCCTAAACAGAATATTGCTATTTCCTATCTCATTTACAGCTTAAACGAAGACCTTTTATATTCGCATGAAAGTGGTAGTGTCTGGGACGGGATCGGTTACTGGCGCGATTTTATGGAAGTGACGGTAAAAACAGATGGAGAGGATTATCTTATAAAAGTCAATAAAAGCAAGGATGGCATTTATGAATTTGAAATAAGTGATCAGGAAATTGCAGCCACTTTGGAAACCATGGAATTGGGGAAACTCGAGTTGACAATTAATGGTGAATCAAAGAAGGTTTTTATTTCAAATGATGAAAACGGGAATGGTTTTGTAAGTTGTGATGGACATATTTTCCAGGTAAACAGAAAAGATATCCTTATTGAGGAGGATGTTTTCAGCAATGTGGGGGCTGATGGAAAAGAGGATGGTGAAATTGTTTCGCCCATGCCCGGAAAAGTAATCAAGGTAAACGTAAAAGAAGGGGATGAGGTGAAAAAAGGGGATATATTGTTGATAGTGGAGGCCATGAAAATGGAAAACAACATCATTTCCCAAAAAGATGGAAATATTGAAAAAGTAAACGTGAAAGCCGGTGATATGGTAGATGGAAGTTTGGAGCTAGTGGTGTTGGGAGAATAAATGCCTGGCATCAAATGTTTTGGGCTGTACGATGAATTTCCCTTAACAAAACCTAAACTGCTTTTTTGTTTTCCCGGTATTTTTCAGATTATCCAATGATCGTAAATCAATCATAGGCTTGATGCAACTTCCCCGATCAACTTCCAGGCTTTTTCCACATGGGTCTTTCCCACATTTGTCTGCCCAATGACCATGCGCAAGCTATATGACCCGTTTAACTTGGTGTGGGTGATAAAAACCTTTCCGGTTTGGTTTACCTCGTGCAAAATCCTTTCATTGATTGTATTTAATTCGTCCAGGCTTTCCACACCTAAAGGTTTGTAACGAAAGCAGACCAGGTTTAAAGTACGAGGCGTAAGCATTTCAAAGGATGTGTTTTTGTTTATTTCACCTTCCAGCCACTGTGCAAGGGAGATGTGCCCCCTGATTTTTTCCTGCAAGCCCTTCACCCCGAAGCTGCGGATAACGAACCAAAGCTTGAGTGCCCTGAACCTTCGGCCAAGCTGTATCCCCCAATCCCGGTAATCGTTTACCTGTCCTTGTGTCTCGGTGCGTAAATATTCCGGGTTGATGGCAAATGTGTTGATGAGCGCTTGTTTGTCTTTTATGAAATAGGCCGAACAATCGAAATTGGTGAACATCCATTTATGGGGATTGAACACGAAACTATCGGCCTTTTCGATCCCCTCGATCATCCACTTGAATTCATCAAGGATAAGGGCCGTTCCGGCAAAGGCCGCGTCCACATGGAGCCAGATATTGTATTTGCTGCTGATTTCGGCAATTCTCTTTAAAGGGTCGATGGCGGTGGAACCTGTTGTGCCGAGGGTGGCCACAATGCAAAGAGGGGTTTTCCCCTTGGAAATATCATGTTGGATGGCTTTTCCAGTTCCGGGCTGTCCATCCTGAATTGGCTATCTGTTTTTACTTTCACCAGGTTTTGTTTTCCAAAGCCTGCGATTTTTACCGCTTTTTCGATGGAGGAATGGGTTTCGGTGGAACAGTAAACCCGATGGCTTTCATTCCCAAAACCCTTTTCGTTTATGCTGAAATCCGATTTTTTTTCACGGGCGGTCAAAATGGCCGTTAGTGTGGCGGTGGATGCGGTATCCTGGATCACACCTTCAAAGCCTTTGGGCAGGCCGGTCATTTGTTTGAGCCAGTTCATTGTTTTTTCCTCCAGTTCGGCAGCGGCGGGCGAGGTTTCCCA
The DNA here is from genome assembly GCA_024278155.1 of Bacteroidota bacterium. Lineage (GTDB taxonomy): Bacteria > Bacteroidota > Bacteroidia > Bacteroidales > JAADJA01 > JAADJA01. The sequence continues at coordinate 2,298 of JAJRTT010000490.1, forward strand.
TATCATCCCCTGAACACCGAGCGCGGCCGTGAGCATTTCTGCCAATAGGGATGCCGGACTGGAATTGGCCGGAAAATAGGCAAAGAAATTGGGGCTTTGCCAATGTGTGATCCCGGGAATGATTATCTCTTTGAAATCAGCGAAGATAGTGTCCATATCTTCGCCTTTTTCCGGTGGGTCTTCAGTTAAGGTTTTATAAATATCACCTGGCTTTGCCAGTGACTTCACGGGGAATCTTTCAACGTTTTCAAGGTAATCGGCCATCCAGTCAACAAATATATGGCCCTGCTTGCGGAATCCGTTTTTGTCCATCATTCGTAAATCGTTTTTTTTAAGTTACCGAAGGTAGGGAAAAATAATAAACAAGGGATTATTATTTGAAATTCAAATGAAGAATTGGCGAATAAAAATCAAAGAACTGTTTTTTAAACGAACACAAATTTTTGTTAACTTAGAAATTCACTTAAAACCATATATTATGAAAAGAATAAGTTTATAATGCAAATCAAGGGTTGAGAACAAATAATCTATCATAGTATAAACAAAAGGATGTCAACAACATATAAAAACACTGGTTAAACATTGGCCCAAGGACCAGTATCTTAGATGTAGTATTCACAAAACACTTAGGATATGGTTCCCGAGGCCAAGGCTGTAAAGTTAATAGAAATTTACTTTTATATCTGTGAAAAGCATGACAATGAATTCAAATACTGTTGTGAGCGGTTCAGCAAC
>JAJRTT010000491.1 GCA_024278155.1 Bacteroidota bacterium
AATCTTGTTTTAAAGCATCTATAGTGATTGGTATTCTGAAACCATTACCGGTTCTTTATTGATTTCATCGGAAGCAATTTGGCCATCTATCATTCGAATAATCCGGTGTGCATGTCGTGCAATGTCTTCTTCGTGCGTTACCACGATAATCGTGTTTCCCTCCTTGTGGATTTCTTCCATCAGGCCCATGATTTCTATCGAGGTCTTTGAATCCAGGTTCCCTGTGGGTTCATCGGCAAGGATTATTGAAGGGTGGTTCACCAATGCTCGGGCAACAGCCACCCTTTGCCTTTGCCCGCCCGATAGCTCATTGGGACGGTGCAACATCCGGTCGGTCAGTTGTACGTGCCCCAATACTTCCTTGGCACGGGCAATCCGGTCGGTCTTGTTAAAACCGGCATAAATCAAAGGCAGTATCACATTTTCGAGTGCCGTGGACCGCGGAAGCAGGTTAAAGGTCTGGAATATAAACCCGATTTCCTTGTTCCTGATTTCGGCCAGGCTGTTGTCGTCGAGCCGGCTCACATCCTTGCCGTTCAATATATATTCGCCGCTTGTCGGGGTATCCAGGCAGCCAAGGATGTTCATCAAGGTTGATTTCCCCGATCCCGAAGGCCCCATCAAAGCCACAAACTCGTTTTTGTTGATGGTTAAATCTATTGAACGGAGGGCCCTGACAATTTCGGTCCCCACTTTAAAATGCCGCTTGATTTTTTCGAGTTTTATGATTTCTTCTGCCATTTTGAAATATTTTAATTGCGGTAACAAAAATAAAAAAACTACGGTAACATTGGAATTAATATTTGATGACAAAATGCTCCCTGCTCAGTTCTTTTCTGAAAAATACAATCCCCATGAAAAAAATGTCGATGCTCAATGTTACGGCCGGGTGTTGTTTCACATGTTCCCAGGCCGTTTCCATCCCTTCCGACCAGTGGATATCGTCAAATATCAGCACACTGTCGTTAACAGTCCTGGACAAACATTGTTCAAAGTATTTTATTGTGGGTTCCCGTTTATGGTTTCCATCGATAAAGGCAAAATCAAGTTGGGGGATGGTATTTAAAACCCTGTCCAGTTCATTGTCAAAATTTCCGCAAATCAAATCGATATTGTCGAGTTTCAGCTTCTTGAAATTATCTTCTGCAAGAGCTGCAATATTCGGACAGCCTTCAATCGTTATAATTTTTGATTCAGGGCTTCCAAGTGACAAATAGGCCGTGCTCAGTCCCAAAGAAGTCCCCAGTTCCAATATGTTGCCGGGTTTGAAATAGCTTGCCAAACGGTACATCAGGCGTCCCCGTTTTTTGTCTTTTGAAGATGTTCGGGCAATAAAGCCGATACTCCTTTCAGGGTTTTTGTTCATGGACGAACCTGCACCCAAATCAGTAATGGAAACCGTTTGGCGGTTTTTTATCAACGCCTTTTTTAGTTTTTCAACCTTTTGATAATCGGGATAGTTTTTTTTATCCTCGAAAACCTTTGTTATCAAATCGAATAAAAAAGGGGGGTGCACATCGAACTTTGTCCGTGAGGAATAACGGTATGAAATATAATTTCGGATAAAGTCGAATTTTTGCACATGGCAAATTTAAGAAAGTATTCTGAGCAGACCGGTTTAATATTTGTTAAATGGGGTTTCTTTTGTTGATATTGTAACCGGTAACAATACGGTAACCCCAAAAGCAAGTTCGACAAAATAGGTTTTTTCGAAATACTTAATGAAAGGCCGCTGGAATCAGCGGCCTTTTTGTTTATCGCACACCCTTGCGATTATTGCTCCTGTCGCCCATATAAAAAGTTCGTACTTTTGACAGCATTTTTAAACCAAACAGGTGGTTAAGATAAATTTCAAATCAGATTTTGTAAAGAATGTGGTTACCTTGATGACGGGCACTACTATTGCACAAGCAATCCCCATTGCCATAAGCCCTATCCTCACAAGGATCTACACGCCTGAGGATTTTGGTGTCCTGGCCCTTTTCATTTCCATTTCAGGGATATTTGGGAGTATTGCCACGGCAAGGTACGAACTTGCCATAATGTTGCCCGAAAAAGACGAAGAAGCCATTAATATCACCGCTTTGGGAATCTCTATCAGTTTTTTGTTAAGCCTTTTCCTTCTCCTGGCCGTCATTGTCTTCCATCCTTATTTGGTTCTATTAATTGGAAATCCAAAAATATCAACCTGGCTGTACTTTATCCCGATAATTGTATTTGTCATTGGCGTTTACAATGCACTGTATTATTTTAATACCCGCAAAAAGTATTTTAAAAACATGGCCGGGGCCAACATCACGAAGTCAATTGTCCTAACCGCATTACAGTTATCGGTCAGGTTTGTTAAAGGAGGGGCTTTGGGTTTGATCACCGGCCATATTGCATCTTATGTTACAGCCGTCTTTTATTTCTATAAAAGGATAAAACGGGATTTTAATGTTCGGGAAATTATAAGTGTTGATGTAATGCAAAAAATGGCCAGCAGGTATATTAAGTTTCCTAAATTTTCACTTTGGGCAACTTTGGCAAACACCTTATCTTCAAATCTTCTTGAAATATTTATTTCAACCGTTTATTCCATTGCGACTTTGGGTTTTTATTCTTTGTCTAACAGGGTTTTAGGGTTGCCTTCTGCCCTTTTGGGAGATGCAATGGGCAAGGTTTTTTTTCAAAAAGCCACGGAAGAGAAACAACAAACAGGAAAGGCAATTACGACCTTCAAGTCCACTTTAAAATATTTAATAATAATTGGATTGCCGGCCTATACCATCCTGTTCTTCATTGTTGAAGATGCCTTCGCATTTATTTTTGGCGAACAATGGCGCATTGCCGGTGTTTATTCAAAGTATCTTGTTTTCTTTTTCTTTGTCAGGTTTGTTATGGGGCCATTGAGCATAATCAATTCGATTTTCGAAAAACAACAGATCTCGCTGATGTGGCAGTCAGGGTTATTAATTTTGGTTTTGATTTTATTTTTAGTTGCATCAGTATTTGATTTTTCAATTTTTCAATTTCTGACTGCATTTACAATTGTAAGTTCTATTTATTATTTTATCATGATTCCTGTTTTATATTATATAGCAAAGGGGGCGAAATGGAAGAAATAAAAGCGTATTTATTATCACAGACAAAGCATGGGCTTTATCAAATGCTACCACCATCATTGATTGCGAAAGTGCCCGAATTGGAAAAGTTCAGCTTTACCGGGAGGTTTGATGACAAGCGGTTTGATTGGTTCTCGAACAAGCTGGATTTTGATGGGAAAAAAGTTATGGATATTGGTGCCAATATTGGCTATTTTTCATTTCGGCTTTCAAGTGAAAAAAATGCATTGCTAACAATATATGAACCGCACCAACCTCACATTAAGGCCATTGAATCGATAAAATCGGTTTTGAAAATTCCGGATAAAAAAATCAATTGTGTGAACCAGGGGGTTGGGCTCGACGACATAAAAAATTTACCTGAACAAGATATTGTCTTGTTGTTCAATGTGCTTCAACATGCCGGCGAGGATTACGATAAAAAATACGTGAAAGAAATTTCCCAATGGAGGGACTATACTGTTAAATATCTTCGGGCTTTGAGGGGAAAGGCCGAAAACATGGTATTTCAAATGGGTTATTCCTGGTTGGGCCATGAGGATAATTTTTGCAACGACAAAGACATCATTCCTTTTACTGTCTCACTTTTGCAAGACGCTGGTTGGAAAATAAAGCATTGTGGGGTAATAGGGAATGTCTTTAATACGTATTATATTGATTGTGCATTTGCCGGCCCTAAGGCAAAGCATCCGATTATCAACCAATTTGATTGGTTTATATCAAGGACGATGAACAAATTGAAAATCCTCAAAAAGGATTACCTGTTTATGCAACGGCCGGTTTTTATTTGCCACAGATAACCTATGTTTTAATGCGGAAAGTACTTGTACTAATCGAAAACTCAAGGGCAGCAATTGCTGAATTAAGATCCCTGAAAAAAATGGAGGATATGGAAGTACACCTTGCCGTGAGCAGAAAAGTGTTCACGGACAAGATCAGGTACCATAAGTACATTGATTCGGCTAATTATTATTCCTACGGCGATATTAAGAACATTATTGTTTTTTTGGAAAAGCTGGTTGAAAAAATCGGATCGTTCATGGTATTGCCAAACGGTGAAGATGTTTTACGGGAGATTGTGAAATCGAAAAGACAGTTGAAGGAATTGCAAATCGGAATATCAATCCCTGACGAAAATACTTACCGCTTGTTCTCTGATAAGCTTACCTTTGCAAAGGTTTGCAATGAGTTTGGCATTCGAACACCACACGAAGAAGAGGTCGGATCAAAGCATTTTGACCAGAAATTTGTAATCAAGCCAAAGCAATTATCCAACGAACCCTATGTGTTGGCAACCCCATTATTGATTGAAAACGAAAAAAGCTTCAAAAAATTCAAAAGCCTCAGGCTTGATTTAAGCAAACATTTTGTTCAAGGTTTAATCGAAGGCCCGAGCTATTATTATTGTGCTGCTTACGAACATGGGAAAAAGAGAGCTTTCTTTATTCAAAAAAACCTTCATCAGCAACCCAACGGAAAGTCAATTATTAAAGCAATCCCTTTCTCTTTGCCCGATAATATCATCGACAGTATTGATAAAATGATGGAAGAATATCATTGGGAAGGGGTGATGATGTTTGAATTGAAAGAATGTACAAAAACGGGGGCACTGTTTGCAATTGAATGTAATCCCCGGTTTTGGGGGCCATTGCAACTGGCACAGGACAACGATGTTGATTTTGTGAGGGTATTGGTTGATCCTGATTACAAAAGGTTGAATCCAGTAAGTAAAAAAGTTGGGTATATTTGGCGTGCAGGATATTTTCATGGATTGTTTTTGAAGCTAAAGACAAAAACATCTTTTCAAAAATTTATTGGAGAGGACAAAGAAATCAATTATAAGGATATTTGGGGCAGAAATGATACCCTGTTATATTTTATTATGGAACCATTTATTATCCTGATGAAGGAGATCCGGGGACGTATATTTTAAAATTAGTATCATGGATGAGAAGTCCCCTTTAAATCAGAAGCAGCACCAAACAATTTAGACGATAAAGCACCAATTGAGCATGATAAAAGTGACCATCCCAACTAAATTCATTCCCGAGAAAGAATATATCGTTCAGGTAATCTTGAAGGAGTTCCTGGGAGTGGAATATTCATTGGCAACCACTGATGAGGACAATTATACGTTTACACTTCAAAATGGGAACCGATTGATACTACAAGATGCTTTTTTCAAATCATTCACTGAAGATGAAGGATATCTAAAAAAGGAGAATATCCCGGATAAAGTGGTTTTTGCCAAGTCTGGGTTTTCACCTGGAGAAAACCTGGCCGTGATTTTTGGGGACGGTAAATTCGGGATCGGCCCAAACCAAATTATTTGCGGGATCGATATTATTGCCTCTTCATTTTTTATGCTAACCCGCTGGGAAGAGCATTGTATAAAAGAAAGGGATCAGTTCGGAAAATTCCCTTCCAGCCTTTCCTATATGCAAAGAAACAGGCTTTCGCACCGGCCAATTGTAAATGAATATGTGGAGTTGTTTTGGAATATGCTCGTGTACCTTGGTGTTAAAGATGAAAAAAAACACAGGCAGTATTCTGTGAAAATCACTCATGACATTGATAACTTTGCACGTTATAATACTTCATTAAAATATATTAAAGCACTTGCCGGTGATCTGATGCTTCGTAAAAACCCTGGTTTATTACAGAAAACAACTTCTGATTTTTTCAAGGTCCGCTTGAATAAAAAGAACGACCCATATGATACGTTTGATTTTCTTATGGATGTGTCAGAGGGGCATGGCCTAAAATCACATTTTTATTTCATTCCTGGTGTTAAGGGCGAAGAAGATTTCAGGTACAGTATCAATGATATAAAAGTTAGACAAACTATTAACAATATTGTAAATCGAGGACATAAAGTTGGGATACATGGTAGCCTTTCTTCATTTAATAATGTTGGTCAATTTTCAAGAGAATTAAGCAGGCTCAAGAATCTATTTCCCGATATTCAAGGCGGGAGACAGCATTATTTAAAATTTGAGAACCCTGTAACATGGCAAATGTGGGATGACCTTGACCTACGGTACGATAGTACTATGGGGTTCGAAAACGACGGTGGATTCAGGTCAGGTGTTTGTTATCCATATCCTGTATTCAATATCATTAGCAGAAAACCTCTACAATTAATCGAACAACCGTTAATTGTTATGGAAGGTGCCCTAATCTTGAAATATCCTGATTTTTCTGATTTTAAATTAAAGCTTGTTGAACTGGCAGAAACGGTAAAAAAGTATAATGGGGATTTTGTTTTTCTATGGCATAATAACAATATCAATTCTTATGAATGGAAAGACCTGGGCAGCAAATATGCTGAAATTGTAAATTCGATAGTATAAATTTATGTGTGGCATAGCCGGAATAATTGACAAAAATGGTAAACCCATCGCTCTGAATGAAATAAAGGAGATGACGGATGCCATCGTTCACCGTGGCCCTGATGGTGAAGGCTTTTTCATCGAAAAGAACTTTGCTTTTGGCCACCGACGGCTTTCCATTATTGATTTAAGCGAAAAGGCCGGACAGCCCATGCACTATTTGCAAAAATATACCATTGCCTTTAATGGCGAGATTTACAATTACATCGAAATAAAAGACCAACTAAAAAAACAGGACTATACATTCAATTCGGAATCGGATACAGAGGTAATACTTGCGGCATACGATTACTGGGGGAAATCTTGCGTTGAGCAGTTTAACGGGATGTGGGCATTTGCCCTTTATGACAACACAAAGCAACAAGTTTTTTGCAGTCGCGACAGATTTGGCATCAAACCGTTCTATTTCTGTGAAATGGACGACCGGCTTTGTTTTGGTTCCGAAATAAAACAGTTGTTGCCGTTTCTGAAAGGGAATCAGGTAAATAAACAAATCCTTCTCGATTACCTTTTTATTGGTGTTGAGGAATATAATAATCAGACTTTTTTCAAGGATATCCAAAAACTTCCACAGGGGAATAACCTGATTTATGACTTAAAATCAAATAGTTATGGGATTGAGCCTTATTATGGGATCAGTATCAACGAGGGAATTGGGAAACTTAGCTTTTTAGAGGCCAAAAACAGGTTTAGGGCATTATTCGAGGATTCAATAAACCTCCGGCTCCGGTCAGATGTAAAAGTTGGCACTTGCTTAAGTGGTGGGCTCGACAGTTCTTCCATAGCTGCCATAGCTGCACAGAAAATCAATACGGAAAGTACCGGGGACAAATTTGCTGCGGTCCATGCCCGGTCTATTGAAAGAAATACAGATGAGAGCGATTTTGCACAAATCGTTGCTGAAACGGCTGACCTGGATTTGCATTTTACTTCTCCCGATCAAAAAGATTTTGAGAAGGCCTTAAAGGAGGTCATAAAAATCCAGGAAGAGCCATTTGGAAGCCCCTCGATCATGATGCAGTACTTTGTGTTTCAAAAAGCCAAAGAAGAGGGATTGGCGGTGATGCTCGACGGTCAGGGAGGGGATGAACTATTGTTGGGCTATGACAGGTATTTTGTTGCGTGGCTCCACTCAAACAAAGGGTTTGGCAGAATTCGCAGCTTTAGGAAAATCGTTGGCAACTCAAAACTGTCATCCGTTCAATTATTGAAATATTACCTGTATTTCTTAAATCCAAAAATCCGAAAGGCTAAAATAAGGAAGAAGTTCAATTTTGTTAAAGAGGAGTTTTTAAAGCAGGTAAATACAGGGTTGCTGAAAAGGCTCAGTCAAGGGTTCCAAAGCTTGAACCAGCTTCAAAATGATGAAGTATCGAAATATCAACTACCTCATTTGCTAAAGTACGAGGATAAAAACTCAATGGCCCATTCCATCGAATCCCGTTTGCCTTTTCTGGATTACCGGCTATTGGAATTTTCCTTATCGCTTCCTCCCGATCATAA
>JAJRTT010000492.1 GCA_024278155.1 Bacteroidota bacterium
GCTGCTTTTGCCTCAGGAAAACAGACGACATTGATAACCGGTGACCTGGCTTTTTTCTATGATTCCAATGCCTTGATGAACAATTATTTGAATGGGAATTTAAGGATTGTCATCATCAATAATTCCGGGGGCGGGATTTTCAGGTTTATCCCCGGCCCGGACACCACAGGGAAATTGGAGCAATTCTTTGAGGCAAAACATAACCTTAATGCCAAGTACATTGCAAAAGCTTACGATATTCCCTATTTCTCGGCAAATACGCTTTCTGAATTGGATTCTGTCCTTGAATCTTTTTATTCGCACAATAGCGGAAAAACCGCCATCCTTGAAATATTCACCCCAAATGAAAAAAATGCCGTAATTTTGAGGGGTTATTTTGAATATTTAAAATTTCAGTATAAGTGATACAATCTGAAAAACTTACGAACCTGCAATTGGAAATGTTCAAGGTCTTTAGTTATGACCTGGATGAAAATCAGTTAAATGAAATAAAAAGATTGATTGCAGGATATTTTGCTGAAAATGCGACAAAAGAAATGGACAGATTATGGGAAGATAATAACTGGGGCGATCAAACAATGGAAAAATGGTCGAAAGAACATTTACGCACATCTTATTCAAAATAGAGGATGAAAGTTGTTTTAGATACAAATGATTTAGATGACAATAAGTTTGTCGATTGTTATATCGGGGGAAATGCAGATTTCCTGGTCACAAATGATCACCACTTTACTATTTTGAAAAAATTGGATTTCCCTAAATTGGCAATTATTTCCATTGATGATTTTTTGTCATTATTAAATAGTTTATAAAAAACAATATGACCCGCAACTGGAAACCTATAAAACAATACAGCGACATCCTTTTTGAAATTTGGGAAGGTATCGCAAAAATTACCATCAACCGCCCGGAAGTACTTAATGCCTTTCGTCCGACAACGGTTTCGGAGATTAGCGATGCGCTGAGGGAATGCCGCGAAAACCCCGATATTTACGTTGTGGTTTTAACAGGAATTGGCGACCGTGCCTTTTGCAGCGGTGGCGACCAAAACTATAAAAGCAAAGGTGGCTACATCGACAAAAATGGCATTCCCCGTTTGAATGTCCTTGATGTGCAAAAACAAATCCGGTCGTTGCCCAAACCTGTAATTGCCATGGTGAACGGTTACGCACTTGGTGGCGGGCACGTCCTGCACGTGATGTGCGATTTGACCATTGCTTCCGAAAATGCCATATTTGGGCAAACCGGCCCAAAAGTGGGCAGCTTCGATGCCGGCTTTGGATCATCCTATCTTGCCCGGCATGTGGGCCAAAAGAAAGCGCGTGAAATCTGGTTCCTGAACCTCCAGTATTCTGCCCATGAAGCCGAAAAAATGGGAATGGTGAACAAAGTAGTGCCCTTGGAACAACTGGAAGACACTACCGTGGAATGGGCCCAAATCATGATGAAACGCAGCCCAATGGCATTGCGCATGATCAAGATGGGCCTGAACGCCGAACTGGACGGGCAAGCAGGGATACAGGAACTGGCCGGAAATGCTACTTTAATGTTTTATAACATGGACGAAGCCCAGGAAGGGAAAAATGCCTTTCTCGAAAAACGTGAGCCGGACTTTAAAAAATTCCCAAAATTTCCGTAATTTGCACAAGTTTAATAATTTGGCACTGCTACGAATTTTGAGGAATGTGATAATACCATAGAATACAACAAATACATAAATGCTTGAATGCTTCGATGCAAGAATAAAAAACAGTACTTTAATAGGATATGGTTTAAACTTTAATCTTTGTACATATTATAGCATTCCCGCATTAAATATGGTTTTTATGAATAAATTTGGTGTTGGAGTCAATAGTGAAACATATAACCCAATTGAAAAATGGAAAGGCAACAGGTTTTACAGATTGTAAAAAAAGCAGTCCATGAAGTGGATGACAAAGCGGACATTATCCTGTTCGGTTCAAGGGCAAGAGGGGATTTCCACGAAGAATCTGATTGGGATTTCCTGATATTGACCGAAAAGGAAGAAAGCCATTTATTGACAGAAACAATTTGGGAAAAAATGTTTGATGCAGAACTGGAAACCAATGAAATTTTTGGGGCAATTGTGCATAATAAAAGAGAGTGGGAAAGATATGAAATTACCCCTCTATACCAATTTGTTCAAAAAGAGGGTGTAAAGTTATGAAATTTTTAAAGGGTGATTTGATAAATTACAGGCTTGACAGAGCTTTTGAAACTTTTGATGAAGCTAAGGTATTGGCAGAAAATGCATTCTGGAATACCACGGCAAATAGGTTATACTATTCCTGTTTTTACGCTATAAACGCATTGTTTACAAAAAAGGATATTATCACAAAAACACATACCGGAACAAAAAATCAGTTTCATCTGCACTTTATTAAAACCAAGCTCATTGACAGAAAACAAGGTTCCTTATACTCAAAACTCTTTTCTTTAAGGAATACTGGCGATTATGAAGATTTTATCATTTATGATCAAGAATCGATAGAACCCCTTTTTCCCCAAGTTGAAGATTTTCTTATTACTATCAAATCCTTTATTAAATCAAATGAACCTTAAACCCTGGATACAAGCATTTCGTTTGCGCAC
>JAJRTT010000493.1 GCA_024278155.1 Bacteroidota bacterium
ATACGGCTTGTAACAATATATATAATTCAGGGCGGGCAAGGCCGTGGGCGCAAGTTTCAGTTTTCCCTGCCGTTGGCGGCCCGGGCAGAGAAAGTTGAAGTCCCCTTTACCGCCCCGAAATTATATACTTACCGTTACCCAACATAGGCAGGACATTTTTACAAACGATAAACTGAAACACAAAAATGAAACATATAGAAAAAAGAAAATCAAAAATCGAATTAGTGTTATTAAATTTTCGTTTAACTAAATTTTAAAATTATGAAATCAAAAACAATTACATTTTCAACAATGCTGATCCTTTGCGCAATACTTGCGCGCGGACAGACCCCTTTTTCGGGGACATCGGGGAATTTTACCACCGACAGCAAACTGCCGCTGATCGAGGTATTGGCACCCAACGGCGGCGAAACATTCAACTATCTCGAACCGCTTCAGGTTACCTGGACAGCAACAGACGACAGCTTCGGCACAAACCCCATTTCAATTGCCATTAGCACTGAAAACGGCGGGGCATTCACGATTGTTGCCTCCAATTTGCCCAACACAGGCTCGGCAACGGTAACACCGCCGGGCATCCAAACGGAATTTGCAAAAGTAAAAGTAATCGGCTTGGACGATTTTGGCATTGAGGGTACAGACGAAAGCGACAGTTATTTCACATTCGATAACAGCTTTTCAGGTTATTCGGCAAACTTTATCACCGACAGCAAACCGCCGGTTGTTTCGGTCATCTCGCCAAATGGTGGCGAAGCATATTATTTTGCAAACCCCTTAGAAGTAGAATGGAATGCTACCGATGACAGCTTTGGGGCAACACCCGTAACAGTATTAATAAGTACCGATGGCGGAACAACATACACCGATGTTGCAAACGGATTGCCCAATACAGGTTTGGAGCCTGTAGCTGCACCACAGGAAATAACCGACCTTGCTATGGTAAAGGTTTTTGTACAGGACGAATTTGGACTGACCGCCTTTGACGAAAGCGATGCCGTTTTTTCGTTGCACGGTGTTTATATCGACCTGAAAGCATTTCTGCAAGGCCCTTTTGCCGGTTCGGGGATGCTCACCTTTTTGAACATGCAGGGATATTTGCCAACGGCACAACCTTACAATACATCACCTTGGGGTTATAGCGGAACTGAAACCGCCGACCCCATACCGAACAGCGATGTGGTTGACTGGGTGCTAATTGAAATACGCCAAGCACCCGATGCCGCCTCTGCAACCGAAGCAACCGCAATTGCCCAACGGGCAGGCTTTGTTTTGAACGATGGCACGGTAAAAGATATTGACGGAGCAGATAACTTACAGTTTGGAATAGAGGTAACCGATAACCTTTTTGCAGTGATTTATCACCGTAACCATTTGCCTGTTATGTCGTCCGGTCCATTGACCGAAACGGCAGGGGTTTTCGCTTATGATTTTACGGCAAGCGCAACTGCTGTTTATGGTGGAATGCTTGCCCACAGCGAACTGGTTCCGGGAACATGGGGGATGACGAGCGGCGATGCCAATGCGGACGGGGATATCGACAATGTGGACAAAGACGATGTTTGGCTGCCCGACAGGTACAGCTCAGGTTATTATCCCGGTGATTTTGATATGAACGGGACGGTGTTGGACAGCGACAAAGAAACTTGGTGGGAGGAGAACAGCGGCAAAAGCAGGAAGTTACCATAATTAATTTAGAAATTGAACAGCGGCAGAGCCGCCAAATATTTGTAGCATGAACAATATGATAATTGAATCAGGTGCAGCGCACCGTAACATTAAAAAACAGACAAAATGAAAAAACTAATTTTAACACTAACAATAATAATAAGTGCTACTATAATGTTTGCACAAAGCATTACCAACATTGCCCCGGCGCAACGCACCGATGGCAGCATGTCAGTTGACATAACCTACGACCTTGCCGGGCCCGAACCCGATTATGTTATTTCGGCAGAGGCAAGTTTTGACGATGGTGCAACATTTACACAAATCGACAGCCTAACCGGTGATGTTGGCGCCGGTATAATACCCGGTACGGGAAAAGCAATTGTTTGGGGTTTTGGAAATGAATTTCCGGGGCAGTTTAGCGCAACAACGCAAATTCGCATTACGGCTTCCTTGGTTTTGCCTTGGAACTGCGGAGATGATTTTACAGACGACCGTGATTCGCAAACTTACGCCACCGTACAAATAGGTACCCAATGTTGGATGGCAGAGAACCTGAACATCGGAACCATGGTAAACGGCGGCGGCAACCAAGCCGACAACTCCACTATTGAAAAGTACTGTTACAACAACAGTACTGCCAATTGCGATACCTACGGTGGTTTGTACCAATGGGACGAAGCGATGCAGTACGTTACCACCGCAGGCACACAGGGCATTTGCCCCACAGGCTGGCATTTTCCCACCGATGCCGAGTGGATGACATTGGAAGAAGAAGTTGAATCGACCACTGGTGTTAATTGGACTGCAACCGGGTGGAGAGGCACAGATGCAGGTGGCAACTTAAAAGAGACCGGCACCACACATTGGAACTCGCCCAATACCGGCGCAACCAATAGCAGCGGTTTCACGGGCCTCCCCGGAGGCTACCGGTACACGAATGGTACGTTCCTCACTCTCACGTACTACGCCACCTTCTGGTCGTCGAGCGAGTATGGTACGAATGCGTGGAGCCGGTACTTGACCTACGATCACGCACAGGTGACCCGGTACGACATCGATCAGGCGTATGGGTTTAGTGTCCGTTGCGTACGGGACTGACTTTGACAATTTGGCAATTTGACAATTTATCCCGCTATCCCGTAGGGCAGTGGGATATTAAACCGCCTTTGGCGGTCAAATTTTTTTTTGAGAAAATGAAGATATCAGACATAATAAAGAGAGAGGAAAACAATAAAGACATTGTTTTGCATAAGGAAGGCGTTTTTTGGCGGGCTTATGAATACTCCGCTTTTTTGTTTGTAAATTACATAAAGGCTTACAATGTAATGCATAAGTTTTACAAGAACATTGGGCAGGATATTGTTTACCCTGTTAAATGCGAAGCAAACCGGAGGTTTATTTAACAGGGTGAATATCGGGTTTCCCAATTCTTTTTTTGAACAGATATATGAAATATGCAGCCGGAAAAATTATACCATCACCAAGGATTCGGAGAAGATAATGACAATAAAAGGCTTTTCTGGCAATGAAGGTTTTGATGAATGGAAAGAGAATGTTGTCAGCAAAGAAAAAATAGCAGCTAACATTAAAGAGGATGGTATTTTAAAACAAATCTCCGATTTTCCATTGGCATCAAAAACCCCCATCGAAGCACAGCAGTTTCTCGATAACATTCAAAAGCAAATCAATGGCACTCTATGACAACTTGCCAGTGTATAAGGCGGCTTATGATTTGTTTCAGGACATTACTTTGTTGCGGTCGCAGATGAAAAGGGAGTACAAATTTACGATTGGCGAACGTTTGCTGAACGAAACCATTGAGCTAATCATTAATATATACAAAGCCAACCGCAGTAAAATAAAGAAAGAATATATTTCTGTTGCACAGGAACATACCGAAATAATACGTTTATTGTTGCGCTTGATAAAAGATATAAAAGAGATAAGCCTGAAAAGGTTTATTGCTTTGAACCAGAAGATAGAGTTGGTGTCAAAACAACTTACAGGCTGGATGAAATACCAAAAAGATAATAATTAATGTGCCGGAGCTGGTAAATCAAGGTTTGGCAGTCCCGAAGTTTCGGGATTAATATCAGTCCGATAACCCTCCGTAGAAGTAAATACCTATTTATGTAAAAATAGGTTTTCTTCGGGTATAAAATTTTGTTGCCTGTAAATGGTGGCAAGAGCAGTCAAGCGGTTATTTATGCGGGCCTCCCCGGAGGCTACCGGAACACAAATGGAACGTTCAACAATCTCACGAACAACGCCAACTTCTGGTCGTCGAGCGAGAATGGGACGAATGCGTGGAACCGGAACTTGAACTACAATAACGCACAGGTGAACCGGAACAACAACAATCAGGCGTATGGGTTTAGTGTCCGTTGCGTAAGGGAGTGGTACATTATCCGGCAGGGGTTTTCCTGCCGGTTTTTTTATCAAATACGTAAAAGATTTTGGGGAAAACAGGAATGTTGACAGATTTGTTTCTTGCGTATTATGATGCAAGACGTAACAAGCGAAATACAATAAATGCACTTGCTTTTGAAATGAATTATGAAAGCAATTTATTGTCCTTGTACGATGAAATCGTTTTAAGGAAATACAACATCAAACCAAGTATTTGTTTTATCAATTTCAGTCCTGTACAGCGTGAAATTTTTGCAGCGGATTTTCGCGACAGGGTAATCCACCACCTTATTTATAATTACATCTCACCAATATTTGAAAAAACATTTATCAACGACAGTTATTCCTGCCGCAAAGGCAAAGGCACGCATTACGGTATCCAACGGATAGCAAAATTCATACGTTCCTGTTCACATAATTACCGCAAGGATTGTTATATCCTCAAACTCGACATAAGTGGTTATTTTATGGCAATGAACCGCACCTTGCTTTACGAAAAAACAAAAACAATATTGGAAAACAATAAAGAAAGGATAACCTTTGATTTTGATTTGATACTGTATTTAATTGAAAAGGTAATATTTAACGACCCAACAAAAAACTGCATTATCAAAGGAAAAAAATCTGACTGGAAAGGCTTGCCGAAAACAAAAAGCCTGTTTTATGCCAACAAGGATTGCGGTTTGCCAATCGGCAATTTAACATCACAATTGTTTGGAAATGTTTACATGAACGAATTTGACTCCCGTACGTACGGGATAAAAAAAGAACTTGGCATAAAACACTATGGCCGTTATGTTTACCCCGTTGGTTTATCCTATGGGGTTGATGATTTTATAATAATGCATTCCGACAAAAACTATTTGAAATTGATACTACCGCTTATTGACGAATACCTAAAAACAAACCTGCACCTCGAAATGCACCCAAAGAAAATCTATTTGCAGCATTTTACAAAAGGTGTACAGTTTCTCGGCACAATAATAAAACCGCACCGTATTTACATCGCCAAGCGTACAAAAGGGAATTTTTATCGAGCAATAGAAAAACAAAATAAAATTGCAAGAGACCACATACCGTCAGAACAAGAAATCGAAGACTTCATCGCTATAATGAACTCCTACCTTGGGATTATGCAACATTATAAAACGTACAAAATGAGAAAGAAAATGATATTTAAAAATCTATCGGCTTGGTGGTGGAATTATGTATATTTGACGGGCGGTATTAGTAAATTTGAAAAGAAAAGAAGAACTACGTTGGGTAACAATGTATATAGTTTATGGCGGCAAAGTGCTGAAAAAGAACATTACATTTCTCAATTGGCATTTGTTTTGGCAGAGAAATATGTAGTAATCAAACCGCCACAAAACCATATACTTAACGTTGCCACACATTTAAAAAATGACACAAGAAATAGAAACTCAATTAAAGAAACTCATTTTAGATGACAATTTCACCAGTATTCAAAACATGGTGAATGAGGAAATTAATTTGATGTCCATTTTGAGAATTTCACATAAAG
>JAJRTT010000494.1 GCA_024278155.1 Bacteroidota bacterium
AGATATTTATATACATATAATTTTTCCTCAGCAATAATCGCTTATTGATTAGTCAACAATTGACCTTGAAAATTGTATTACTTGATTACATATGGATAATTAATAACAACAAAAGTTAAAATGTTTTAAGTATAGTTAAAATTAATTTAGATATCCACGGTGCGAAATGTCAATAATCTAAGTATTAATCTTTTAGAAAAGGGAGAGTAATCATTTGATTTTTTAATGGGATGCACTATTTACAGAAACCTTAAAATAACTGGTAAATCGTAATGAGTTTAAGTATTATCAGATCAGCATACATTGAAAAAATAAAACCATTTATAGGGAAAAACCTTATAAAAGTACTTGTCGGACAACGCCGGACAGGAAAGAGCTACATCTTAAATCAAATCATTGATTATATTAAAAAAGATACGCCTGATGCAGATATTATTTGTATCAATAAGGAATTATACGCCTTCGACAAAATCAGGAATTACCACAAGCTGATCAAGTATGTAAATAAACATAAAAGCAAGAATAAACTTACATATTTGTTTATTGATAAAATTATTCAAATCAAGGAGTTTGAAAAAGCCTTGCTTTATTTTTTATCTGAAGGAGGATATGATATCTATTGCACTGCGAGTAATTCAAATATTTTAAGCAGGGAATTATCATCTCTTCTGAGCGGGAGTTATATCAAAATCGCAGTGCATACTTTATCCTATAGCGAATTTTTAAATTTCTATAACCTGGAGAATACCGAAAAATCTTTTGAGCGATATTTTAAGTTTGGGGGATTACCTTACCTTGTTAACCTTCGAGAAGATGAAACAGTGACCAATGAATACCTTAATAATCTTTATGATGCTATTCTTTACCGGGATATTGTTTTTCATCAAAAAGTAATAAACCCTTTCGTCCTTGAATGCCTTGTAAGGTATATAGCTGAAAAAACAGGGGAGTCGCTTTCAGCAAAAGGGATTAGCGATTTTTTTAAAATGCAAAAAATAGCAGTCACCCCCAATATCCTTCTTAGTTATATAAAGCAACTTACCCAGGCTTACATAATCGCACGGGTCAAAAGATCGGATATCACAGGGAATAGAATTTATGAAAATGGAGATAAATTCTATTTTGAAGATATGGGCTTACGACAGAGCATTTTAGGTAATAGACAATACGATACTGAAAAGATTCTTGAAAACCTGGTTTTTAACTATTTTGACCGGAAAGGTTATCGGATAACTACGTTTTCTGAGAATCATAAAAAAATTAGTTTTATTTGTCAGCGGAAATCTGAAAAACTTTATGTTCAGGTTGCCTATTATATTTCAGATGAAAAAATCCATCAGCAAATATTTGGAAATCTACTGGACATACATGACAATTATCCAAAATACGTGTTCTCTCTTGATCCGTTTACACATAATTCCTACGAAGGGATTATCCATATGCATATTCGTGATTTCCTGGTAAGCGAAATATAACCGGAGCCAATATCCTGCAGATGCACCCGGATCAGGTTTTTTCTTTCCTGCCTAAAAAAACCTGCTTTGGCATTATCGGTTGCAAACAAAAATGTCGTGTTCCATCACGGTTTTAAACGGTGATGGGCGTCAAGAAGTATTAATTGGGAAATCAATCCGAAAAACAAAATCAATTCCTATCTTTGGTCTCAAATAAAAAACCATGTCAGGACAAAACGAAAATTACGTGCAGTTCCTTGGTGCTGCCGGAACGGTTACCGGTTCAAAATACCTGCTTTCCATTGATGGCTACCATATTCTTATTGATTGTGGCCTGTTCCAGGGATTAAAAGAACTACGGAAACGCAACTGGGCCACTTTCCCTTTTCCCGCCCAAAGGATCGATTGCGTAATCCTTACCCACGGGCACTTGGATCATGTGGGCTATCTGCCCCGATTGGTGAAGCAGGACCTGGATTGCCCTATTTATTGTACGGAACCCACCGCTGACCTTACCGAAATTATTTTGAGGGACAGTGCAAAAATTCAGGAGGAAGCTGCCGAACACGCCAACGAAAAGGGATATTCAAAACATACGCCCGCTATGCCTTTGTACGATTTGAAAGATGTGGAAAAAACCTTGCCCATGCTTTCGCCGCAACCTATTGAAGAATTTATCCAACTCAATGACAACATACAGTTTCGGTTTAGGAAAAACGCCCATATCCCGGGGGCTTCGTTTATCGAACTGGACATTAAGGGGAAACGTTTTGTGTTTTCAGGTGATATTGGCCGCCCGGACGATCCCATGTTGGCACACCGTGAAATGCCCGGCAAAGCCGATTATCTTTTTGTTGAATCGACTTATGGCGACAGGCTGCACCCCGAAACCTCAACGGAAGAGGTGCTTAAAAAAGTGATAGACAAAGCCCTTGGCAATCACGGGCCGTTGTTTGTTTCTAGTTTTGCCGTTGACCGTGCGCAGGATTTTATGTATGTAATTTGGAAACTTATGGAAGAGGGAAAAATCCCAAGGCTGCCCGTTTATCTCGACAGCCCCATGGGTCAGGACGTAAGCCGGCTTTTCCTGAAATACCCGGATTGGTTGAGCTTGGATGCCGGCATTTTCAGGGAAGTGTTCAAGGAAACCCGTTTGGTGACCTCCGTAAAAGATACCTACCATCTGGCAAGCGATAAATCGCCCAAGATCATTATTGCCGGAAGTGGCATGATGAACGGGGGCCGTATTTTGCATTATTTGGAAAAACAATTGGGAAATCCCGGGGCGACATTTGTCCTACCGGGTTATCAGGCCGCCGGGACGCGGGGAAGGCAACTGAGCGAAGGGGGCGAGGAGATAAAACTCCATGGCCATTATTTTAAGGTAAAGGCCACGATTGAACACGTCAAGACCATGTCGTCACATGCCGATCAGGGCGAACTCATCTCATGGATGTCGGGGATCAAAAACAAGCCAAAAAATGTTTTCATCGTCCATGGAGAGCCCCATGCCGCCGATGAGCTAAGGGTTAAGATCCAGGATAAATTTGGTTGGAACTGCAAAGTACCAGAGATGTTCGAAAAGGTGATTTTGGGGTTTTGATACTTTTTTCGGATTAGCACCGCACATGGCTTGCCCGAAAATCCGAAAAAGCCGTACTATACTAAAGCTGTCCCGGATTTTGGAAATGGCTTGTGGGCAGCTAATCCGGAACCGTTTCAATTGGCCAAAAAAGCTGTGTGGTCAGTACATAAACCCAAATATCCACAA
>JAJRTT010000495.1 GCA_024278155.1 Bacteroidota bacterium
AAAATGTGAATTAAATTTCAGATATTGTACTGAATATAGTTATATTTTTGCTGTTGACTATGGTAAAAAAGAGAGAAATAGCTGAAACCCCTTTGATGAAGCAATACAATACCATCAAAAGGAAGTATCCCGACGCACTTTGATTGTTCAGGGTCGGGGACTTTTATGAAACATTTGGGGAAGATGCGGTCAGGGCTTCCAAAACCCTGGGGATCGTTCTTACGAAAAGGGCAAATGGTGCTGCGGCATATGTTGAACTTGCAGGATTTCCCCATCATTCATTGGACACGTATCTGCCCAAATTGGTAAGGGCCGGCATGAGGGTAGCCATTTGCGATCAGTTGGAAGACCCAAAACTAACTAAGAAAATTGTTAAGAGAGGGGTTACGGAGTTGGTAACGCCAGGAGTAACTTACAACGACAATGTCCTTGAGAATAAACAAAACAATTTCCTGGCAAGTGTCCATTATTCTGACAAAAGTTCAGGCCTGGCTTTATTGGATGTTTCAACCGGTGAATTCTTTGTTGCCCAGGGATTGAATGATTATATTGACAAACTGCTTCAAAGCTTTACACCAAGCGAAATCATCGTTCAAAAGAACAAGCTGAATGATTTTATTGAACGGTTTGGGAATAAATTCTATATCAATACTTTTGAGGAGTGGATCTTTGGTTATGACTTTGCGAGTGAACTTTTGTTAAAGCATTTTGACATTGCATCGCTGAAAGGTTTTGGCATCGAAAACCTCAATAGTGGGGTTATTTCTGCCGGGGTCATCTTGCATTACCTTAAGGAGACCCATCATGAAAAACTGGGCCATATTTCAAGTATTTCCCGGATTGAAGAGGAACATTATGTTTGGCTGGATCGGTTTACCATAAGAAACCTGGAACTGATTTCTTCCCTGAACGAAAATGCTGTTACCCTTTTGAATGTTATCGATCAGACAATTTCACCAATGGGGGCCCGGTTAATGAAAAGATGGCTTGTTTTACCATTAAAGGACAAAAAACCTTTGGAGAACAGGTTTGAGGTTGTGGATTATTTCGTACTGAAAAAAGAGGAAATTGAGCCTTTGCAAAAACTAATCAAGTCCATTGGTGACCTGGAACGTTTGATATCCAAAGTTGCAATCATGCGGATAAGCCCAAGGGAAGTGATGCAGATAAAGGAAGCCCTTGGATCAATTGCTGAAATAGAAAAGGTTTATTCCAAGACAAAATCAAAATCCCTCAAGAAAATAATCGAGCAATTAAACCCTTGCAATTCCATCCGTGGGCAAATTGAGAATACTTTGAAACAAGATCCTCCTGCTATGGTAAACAAAGGGAATGTGATTTCTGAAGGTGTTTCACAGGAATTGGATGATTTACGAAAGATATCAGGTTCGGGAAAAGATTACCTGGTTCAGATAAAGCAGCGGGAAATGGAGGCGACTGGGATATCTTCCTTGAAAATTGGCTATAACAACGTTTTTGGGTATTACCTTGAAGTTACGAATAAATACAAAGATGCCGTTCCCGAAAGTTGGCACCGGAAGCAGACACTGACAGGTTCGGAGCGCTATATTACGGAAGAACTAAAGGAGTATGAAGGGAAAATACTTGGTGCAGAAGAAAAAATTCTGGCCCTTGAGCAAAAACTGTTTCAGGATTTGGTGCACAATATCAGTGAGTTCATTCCACAGATACAACTGGATGCACAAGCCGTTGCCAAACTGGATGCCCTGCTTTCTTTTGCCTCAACGGCAATCCGAAATAATTATACAAAGCCTAAAATAAACGAAACTTTTGGGCTTGAAATCAAAAATGGGCGCCATCCCGTTATCGAAACCCAGATGTTGCCAGGGGAAGAATATGTCCCCAATGATATTTTCCTGGACAATGAAAAACAGCAAATCATTGTAATCACGGGCCCGAACATGTCTGGGAAATCAGCTTTGCTCAGACAGACAGCATTGATTACGCTCATGGCACAAATCGGGAGCTTTGTCCCGGCTGAATCGGCAATAATAGGATTGGTTGATAAAATTTTTACACGGGTTGGGGCTTCTGATAATATTTCTTCGGGTGAATCAACGTTCATGGTCGAGATGAACGAGACTTCGAGTATCCTGAACAATATTTCGAACAGAAGCCTGATCTTGCTTGACGAAATTGGCAGGGGGACAAGTACATACGATGGGATTTCAATTGCATGGGCCATAGCCGAGTTTTTGCACGAGCATCCTTTGTTTCGGGCAAAGGTGCTATTTGCAACCCATTACCATGAATTGAATGAAATGGCTGATTCTTTTTCGAGAATAAAGAATTACCATGTAACCGTAAAGGAAATCAACAATAAAGTAATATTTTTAAGAAAGCTTGTGCGGGGTGGAAGCGAACATAGTTTCGGGATCCATGTTGCGCGTATGGCCGGTATGCCCCGTACTGTAGTGGAAAGGGCAAATGCGCTTTTGCAGGTTTTGGAAAAATCGCATAGTAGCGAGGAAATCAAAAAGGATACAAAGGCTTTTAAACCTGCAAGTGATAATTACCAGTTAAGTTTTATACAATTGGACGATCCATTGCTGCTACAAATAAAGGATGATATATTGAGGACCGATATCAACACACTTACACCGGTTGAAGCTTTAATGAAACTGAACGAAATAAAGAAGCTTTTGGGAAAATAGAAAATAAAGCCATGCAAAAAAATCTATTTTTTTGTTGCAATAGATAAAAAAATATTTACTTTTGCACCTCTTAATTATAAAACAAGCGAAAGTAGCTCAGCTGGTAGAGCACGACCTTGCCAAGGTCGGGGTCGCGGGTCCGAATCCCGTCTTTCGCTCAAAAAAGGTCTCTCAATTTTGAGGGACATTTTTTTACAAGGCCGCCCGGGTGGTGGAATTGGTAGACACGAGGGACTTAAAATCCCTTGGCCTTGCGGCCGTGCGGGTTCAAGTCCCGCCCCGGGTACGGAAAACAGAGGGTTTCATTTCGGTGAGGCCCTTTTTGTTTGGATAATGGCAAACTTTTTTTGGGATTATTTAATCATTATATACTTCCTGAGGTCGGAAGTGAGGATTCGGGTAAGT
>JAJRTT010000496.1 GCA_024278155.1 Bacteroidota bacterium
GTCATTGTTGGGCGTAAAGGCATTTGGGACAAATAAGTCAATGAAGATAATCTGTGTTGAATCCCCGTTCTTGCAACATTTGAAATCCGAAACATCCACCCGGTACAATCCACTATCGGCGGTAGAAATGTAAGGCCATGTACTGCCCGTGTTCCATTCATAGGTATTAAAACCAGGGCCGGCATCCAGGGTAATGGTTTTCCCCAAATCCAACAAGGTGGTATCTTCCCCAATATTTACATTTGGTTCGGGGAAAACCCCAAAAGTGAGCTTATTTTCAAATGCCTCCCCTTCAAAATAATCGGTAAGGGTCAAATCGTAAATCCCCGCAGTTCCAAAAAACATGGCCGGTTCATCTTCATTCGTTTCCAAAAGGCTTGTGTTTCCAAGCTGGACCAACCAGTGCACCGAGTCCACATTGGAACTGTTCGTCAGTTTCAACTTCACGAAATCCTTTTGGCAACAGCCATCGATCACAAACTTTTCAATATTAAAATAACTTTGCACAAAATTGGGAAGGCCAAATTTTGCTTTTCCGTTCCCAAGGTTCAAGCCGGGATATGCAAGTCCGTTAAAGTAATTGTAATTACAATAAACACCCGGACGGTCCGGGTTGAAAATAACATCGAGGTGGTTATTCTGGAGCGGGGTTTTTGAAATATAAATCCGTGCATCCGGTGCAAGCTGCAATCCAGAAAAATAACTCCCACCCGTACTCGTGGCAATTTCGACAGGATTATCAAAAATGGAAGCCCCATCGTTCACCGAAAACTGAAAAAGCTGCGAAACAAAAGTTTGTGTGCCCATCAGATCAATGGTCGTGACATACAGCCTTGAGGCATCCGGGGAAAACTCGACACCATAGACACCGGCAAAATCGGGGTTTGATGTCACCGCATTGGAGACCATACCGGTTTTGGTGTCGATATCCAGGATTTCCAGTTTGTCCAGGCCATAAATCGCCAGGGCCATTTTCTTTCCGTCCGGTGAAGCCTTCATATAGCCAATGGCATTGTTGTATTGCATATCGGCAGTATGGGCCATTCCCGTATGCGAAACCACCGGCTCCGACAAACCCTCCGAATCAATGAGATAGGCATAAAACGCATCATCGCCCCAGGTATGTGTAAACACCCAAATGTCAATTCCATTGGCATGTTTTACGGCAGTAATTTTTTCAGATACCTTTGGCAATAAAAGTTCGTTCTTCAGGATTACTTTGCCCGAATCCTGGGCCAGTTCCATATCCACAATGGAATAGGTAAGGCCATCGTCATAATAGGGAATGTTCACCTGAAACAAAAAGTAAAGATTGGGGTGCCCGGGCCAGGGAACAATAATGGACGATTGTGTAGCAGAATAATTCCCGGTCAACCCAAGGCCATTATCCAGATATTCGGCATGAATATTTTTTACCGAAGAATTAAAACCTGTGGTATAAAACTGAAAAACGCCGGTACTATCGGAAATGCAGGAACATCCTTCAAACTGGTTTACCTCCACCGACAAAACCAGTGGCAGTTCCGGCGACTCATTGCTGAAATAAAGGCCCGCATTTTCACCAAAATACCAGGTGTATGCGTATCTTTCAGAAACTTCACAATCGGTATATTTGGGGAGCAAAGTGTTTTGAGCCATTAAATTTTGTGACAACAACACTATTCCCATCAGAATTAATGGATAAACAGATTTTATTGACAAAACCTCGTCCCTTGGTGCTATTCCCGGCTTAAATAGTTTCAATATATGATTTGTTAATTAATATTTGAAGCCACACATCCGTGTGTGCCAACGTTCCAATTCCGGTTACCGAACAATTATTTTTTTCACAAATACCACCTCATCCCCAAAAACCTCTACAAAATAAACACCCTTCTTTAAAGAAGAAATGTCTATCGTCTCTTTTCGGATCCCGTTCCTGTCGGCCAATTTCGTTTGAAAGGCTTTCTTCCCGAGGGCATCCACAATATAGAAGTCGAAAGGGCCCTTCAGCGGTTTTGTAAATTCCAATTCCAGCCTGTTGTTCGCGGGAACGGGATAAATCCTGATGCCCGTGTTATCAGTTTGTTCCCTTACCCCTCCTTCACATGCCGTGAAGTCAAACACTACTTTAATTGAATCACTGTCATAACAGCCGTTGTCGTTGATCATATACAAATAGAAGGTTGCAAAATAAAACCCAACCCCGGAAGTAAATACATAGATGGAATCACCCGTATAATTGTTCCATTGGCTACTTACATCGGAACAGGTCCAGTGCAACTCGCTCGTTCCCCCAATCACCATTGGAAACAACAACAAAGTATCGCCAATCGGGCATAATGTGGTATCATTCGTAACAAAATTTATAAAAGGCGATTCATAAATTTTAACATCGGCAATATCCTCTTCCCCACAACCGGTGGCCATTACCGTTTCGTTCACGCTGATGGAACCGTCCATATCCTGTAACCAATCAACAAAGACCGTATTGGAATTCTGCCCCGAGGCAATTACCCCTCCGGCAATATCCCAATCATAGGCGTGGCCCGGCGTTGGGTAGGTACTGTATTCCATCCAAAAACTGTAGGCGCAAACCGTATCGCTCCCAACAATGGCAGGCTCGGGCAAGGGGTTTACAAAAACAGTCGCACTACTGTAACAAACCGATTCCATCCCATTTCCGCCATACACATAAAGCAAATCGTAAGTAATATCCGTAAGCGTGTTTACTTCAAGGTAATATGGGGTTTCCGCAATATTAAAAACAGTATCCGTTGAACTTCCATCCGAATAAACCAGGTCCCAGGGCGGCACTCCCCCAAACATAATCACCAATCCCCCGGGGTCACCGTAACAAATTGCAGAATCTGAAGCAAAAAATGCCTGGGGTATCAAACAGGTGGGTGTTTGCATGGTTTTGGTGGTTTGCCCGATCTCTTCCCCGTTTATGGTAACCGGCAACTCCACGACAGAGGGCACAGGCAAATTAAAGGCAATATCGAGAGTCAGCCCTAAACAAACCTCGGGGTTCCAGGCAGGTACGTTCCCGATATCCCATGACACCGTATTTTGTGTGGAATTAAAGGCCCCTCCACCCGTACTTGAAACATAGGCCGTAAAGTCGGGGAGATGGGCAACGATTTCAACACCCGTGATTTCAAAAGCAACCTGGTTGTTGTAACAA
Organism: Bacteroidota bacterium; assembly: GCA_024278155.1. Lineage (GTDB taxonomy): Bacteria > Bacteroidota > Bacteroidia > Bacteroidales > JAADJA01 > JAADJA01. The sequence goes on from JAJRTT010000496.1 coordinate 3,167, forward strand.
ATATTATAACTGATACTCCCACCGGGGACAACGCAGCCCACCGTATCAATGTTCAGGTTTAGGGGATTGTAATAAACCAGTGCCGTTGCAATATCCGTTGGATCGCCACCAAGGCTGTTGGTCTCCAGGATGAGGTTCAAATCGGTATCGTAAACCATTACATTGTTCGCACCATTGCCGGGTATCCCCTGCAATCCGGTAGTAATATAAATGTATCCCGTCAATTGGTTAATGGTAATCCCGACAACGCCCGACTCAAACCCAATATACTTGTCAAACTGGGTTCCGTCGCTCATGTCGTAACGTGTAATATACTCGCTCCCGGCATATCCACCTCCATAGAAAAGATAATCATTTTGCAAATCCTTTTCCACGTTTATTGCCAATTGGGTCAGGTTATCATAAGTCCCCAATAAACTCCAGTCCGATGTACCGTAATAGGTGATCGTTTCCCCGTTCGCAACATACAGGATTTCATTCCACTCGTCCAGGAAAATGCCCCATGCCGTGGCATCCTCAAGGATTACCACTTCGTCAAGTTCCAGGTTTAGGGTACTTGCATCCCATGAAAAGGAATACAGGCTATCGGTTTCCCTGGTAAGTGCATAGACATGCTTATTCGTTTTATCATAGGCAATCCCCGCAAGGTTGGTGGCGCCTGTGGCAATAACAAAGCCAATACTGTCCATAAGGGTCGCATCAAGCAACTGGATCGTATCCGAGTTCTCGTAGGTAATGAACAGAAAGGCCGAATCGGAATCAATGGCCATCCCCACAGCACCATAACCATAATAAGGTATATCATACTCAGCCTGAAAAACAATATCGTCCCCCACAATATCATAGGCCTGAACAGGTGTGGGTTTGGCGTTAATATCCCTGATAAGGTA
>JAJRTT010000497.1 GCA_024278155.1 Bacteroidota bacterium
GAAGATCGTCGATGTTGGCGATGGGGATTATGGGATATTGGGGAACAATGTGAACAACACCTACCTAAAAACCTATGATGCCCTTGGAAACGAAGGGGCCGGTATTTATTTGAACAAAAACGGGAACGTGGGAATTGGGACTGGTAACCCTCAACCCGGTTACATCCTTACCATTGACGGGAAAGTACTGGCCGAAGAAGTTAAAATCATTGAAAATGTTGGCGCCGATTTTGTTTTTGCCGACAACTACTATCTGCCTAAGTTAGAAGAAGTCGAAAAATACATAGAAGAAAACAACCACCTTCCCGAAATCCCTTCAGCAGATGAGATGAAAACCAACGGACTTGAAATTGGTGACATGCAAATCAAACTCCTGCAAAAGGTGGAAGAACTCACTTTATATCTTATCGAACAGCAGAAAGCCCTGGTGGCCCAACAGAAAGAAATAGAAAAGTTGAAAGATAAAACCAAATAGTCGTTGTACGAAGCTGTTGGGTCGAAGCATGCTTGTGTGCCGGGAACCCGACAGCTTGTAGATGTAACAAAGTGAATTTTAGGATTAAAAATCCGATTTGCAAGTTAAATCGAGTTACAACTCATTTACAATAAATTACCTTTTTAAACTACACCCAATTACCTTATCAAATCATGAAACATAAAATATTCATCATACCGCTGATTTTAATCCTTTCCATATGGGATAGTCAAGCCCAGGAATACAGCAACATTGCCCCAGAGTGACTTATTAACTCATCGGGAGAAAACTGGGACGTGATATGCGATATGACAGTTGGGGAAGACAGTAGTCTTTTCATCGCAGGAAACTACTCATCTTCTACCCAGATAAAAGGTAAAACGACCATGCTTTCCGGTGAAAACAACAGTTTTGTCATACAACTCGATCAGGATGGAAACCAAGTACGAATACGACAATGGAAAACAACTGACAAAGACAAAGCACAGGATAAACAATGCTGCGGCATGGACAACCCTTAACCATATGGAATATGATGAGCTGGGGCGCGTTAAAAGGAAAAACCTCCACGGCAGTAACACCAATTCCCTGCAAACCGTTAATTACAAATACAACATCCGCGACTGGCTTACCGATATTAATGATATTGGAAATATGGGGGATGACCTGTTTGCCATGAACCTTGGCTACACTACCGGCACTCACCCGCAATTCAATGGCAATATTTCATCCATGCAATGGAAAACATCAATGTTCGAGCCGGGAACCTACAACTTCGATTACGATGGTGCCAACCGCTTAACGACAGCTGACTATTCGGGATTGGGAAATTACCAGTCAAGTTATTCCTACGACTTAAACGGAAATATATTAACCTTGAACCGTTTTGGGCCAACCAGCCCGGGGGGCGCATCCAACAGCATTGATGTACTGGCTTACACATACAATGGCAATAAATTGAAAACAGTTAACGACATACCCGGTTCAGCATCCCATCAAAACAACGGCTTTTCAGACAACGGCAGTTATTCGTACACCAATCCCGAATACGATTATGACGCAAACGGCAATATGATATCAGATGACAACAAACAAATGAACGTAAATGAATATAATTCCTTAAATTTGCCCCAACAAATTGCAATCAATTCAGATAACAACGCAAACGCCATTAACTACCTTTACAACGCCATGGGCACAAAACTCCGCAAACAAACAAAGATAAACGGCATTACGGAAACCACCACCGACTACATCAACAACTTCGTTTACGAAGATGGCAGCCTAAAATACATCCTCACCCCCGAAGGCCGTGCAATGGCAAAGACCGACGGCACTTTTGAATACCAATATTTCCTGAAAGTTGGAGCGCAGCGGAAATCCAGCCATTGCGGGAATCACCTCGGTAATACAAGAGTAACCTTTACTCAAACCGGAGATGTAATACAGGAGGATTCATATTACCCATTTGGTATGGCGCAAACAGGTTTTGCCTACCAATCCGGCACTGATTACAAAAACAAATACCTCTACAATGGCAAGGAGTTGCAGGATGACTTCGGGTTGGGGTGGTATGATTATGGGGCGAGGTTTTATGATGCGGAGTTGGGTAGGTGGCATGTCTTAGATAAATTGTCAGAACATCCAAACCAAATTGACAAATCGCCTTATTCTTATACTTGGGATAATCCGGTATTGCATGATGATCCTGACGGCAATTGTCCTTGCTGTATTTTTGGGGCGATACTTGGTGCAGCAGTTGATTATGGTGTGCAAGTTGCTACAAATGCGTACAATAGTGGTGAGCTAACGACTTCATCTTTTACAGATAATATAAATTTAACATCTATTGCAGTTGCTGCTGGAGAAGGATTTTTGACTTCAGGAGCCAGTATTGGAAAAACATTATTAGTTAAGACAACGGCAGCAGTAATTAATAATGTTGTTGAAGTTAAAACGGCTAATGGAGGTCTTAATATCAATGTAGAAACTAATGCAGGAAATATTATTAAGAATACGGCTATAGATTTAACTGTTGACGGGCTAACAAAAGGATTAACACCTTCGAGTAAATCTGTTCAGAAAACCTTATCAAAAACAGGGTTTAATAAAGGGCAAGTTGCAAGTACTGTGAAGAATGGATTAAAAGCCGCAAATGTAGATATCACTCGAAATATAAACCAAACTGTAAAAGCAGGGGCAGATAAACTTGTAAAAGGTACATCGGGAACAATATCAACAACAACTCAATCAGCAGTAAAAGTTACGACTAATGCCAAAAAAGACGAAATCAAAACAAAAACAAACAGATAGTTTATTTAAAAAACTGAAAGACAGATGGATATTAATATTGTTTGGGGTAATAATTCTTTACTTTCCTTTTATAATGTTAAGAGGTAAAGTAAAAAGTTATTTATTGAATAATGATTCTATTAAGGTAAAAGCGGTAATAGTAAATGAACAAAATTTTTGGGGAAATAGCCCTGTGTCTCAGACTTTTTCATACTCGTATGAATATTTTGTGGATGGTGAAAAATATCGAAGAGATTCACATAATGAACAATTAGAAATTGGAGATAGTATTTTAATAGAATACACTCCAATTTACCCACGTTTTAGCAGGATAATAAAAGATAAGAAATGATTAAATCAATGACAATAATAGTGGGGGTGTTTTCAATAATGAATATGAACGCCCAATCTTTTGAAGGGAAGATAATGTACTCAAATAGTTATCAGAGTAAAATAGCAAATTATCCAAGTGAGCAACTTAATAGTTTGATGGGGACACATCAAGTTTATGTAATTAAAGGCGGGAATTATAAATCTGCATTTAATGGGGCTTTTATTAAGCTTCAAATGTACATAGGGGATGAAAACAAAAGCTATACGCTAACTGCAAAATCTGATACACTTTACTGGGAAGATTATGGTTTGAATAAGGATAAAGCACTCAGCTATGAAATTCAACATAATCAAGACACTATTTTAGGTATTCCTTGTGATGTGATTATTGTTCGAGCAGAAATGAGTAAAACGTATTTTTATTACAACAGCAAATATGTAATAAACCCAGAATTATTCACAAAGCATAATTACGGTAATTGGTATTACATTATCTCAAAAACAAAGGCACTTCCCTTAAAAACTATTTTTGAGAACGAACAATTTATTATGACAAGTGTGGCAACTGAAATTACCCCTATGAAATTAGAGGATAATGTTTTTGAGATACAGAATAAGAGCAAGGTAGCTAAGGCAAATTGGTAGTAAATACCTTGCCCCCAACTGGCGCAAGTCTGAAGCAAAGCCGTGCGGGCGGGGACTTGTGCCTTGCTTGTTTAACTCGTACACAAACCCTTTCCCGGCGTAGTCTCCTGACTACGCCGTGTAGTGCCATAACCTTTGGATTATAAAAACCCTGCCCTACAGGATTTGCAACCCGGTTACGCATTGCTCTTTCGGATATGCCCCAAAAAAAAATGACCGCTCCAAGGGATCTTGGCAATGGCCATGGGGCAGGATAATCCCGCCGTTATGAAAGGCAACACAAAAAAAACACCAAAGCCCAAAGCAGCCAACAATGAACGGCCCCATGCATTGACGGGCGGCCATGGGCGTATGGGGATGTCTCGCCCTGCCGCACAATCCCGGCCACATGGTTCGACATGACAGGGTTTTCTTTTGTTTTAGTATCTTATTTCTGATCCCGTAGCTAC
>JAJRTT010000498.1 GCA_024278155.1 Bacteroidota bacterium
AAAGCAAAGATATGTTTTTTTGGTGAACTATCAGGATTAAAATATTTCATCCCAAGATGCCTGCTTGCCGCAGGCAGGATGCCATTCGACCAAACGAGCTGCACTTTCAGGGAGGTTTTGAAAAATTTCGAAATTGATTTCAACCCTTGACTCGCATTTTCATGTAATATATCCAAAATAAGTAGCACACAAAAGCATAAACATTCACATAAAAAGATATACTTTTGCCACAGTTTTAATACACGTATAAATCTATCGATAAACACTATGAAAAAGTTTTTTGTTATTGCATTCGCAACTGTTTTGTCATTTCAATTATTTGCCCAGGAAAAAGGGGCTGTTGAAAAGAATTTCCTGAAAAACACCCGCCAGCTTATTTATGAAGGGAAACGTTCGGGCGAAGGTTATTTCTCACAGGACGGGAGATATATGATCTTCCAAAGCGAACGGGAAGCCGATAACCCGTTTTACCAGATATACATCCTCGATTTTGAAACCGGGGACGTGAACAGGGTTTCTCCAGGATATGGGAAAACCACTTGCTCCTATTTTCAATGGGGCGATGAAGGCAACAGGGTTTTGTTCGCCTCCAGCCACCTTGATCCGGATGCCCGCAAAAAGCAAAAAGAGGAACTCGACTTCAGGGCTTCGGGGCAGAAGAAACGGTACAGTTGGGATTATGAGCCTTATATGGACATATTTACGGCAAACAGGGATGGTTCCGACATAAAACAATTGACCGATGCCTATGGGTATGATGCCGAAGGTGCTTATTCGCCGGATGGGAAACATATCGTTTTTGCATCCAACCGGACAGCTTTTGACCATGAACTCACAACAGAAGAGAAAAACTGGCTAAAGCTCAACCCCGCTTACTTCTGCGAACTTTACATCATGGATGCCGATGGTTCAAATTTGAAAAAATTGACCGACACACCGGGTTACGACGGAGGCCCGTTTTTTTCGCCCGATGGGGAAAAAATCATATGGCGCCGCTTTACACCTGAAGGCGATATGGCCGATGTGTTTACCATGGATATCGATGGCAGCAACGTAAAACGGATTACCGATTTCGATTGCCTGGCCTGGGCACCCTACTACCACTATCCAGAAGCTGGGTATATCATTTTTGCCTCCAATAAATTGGGGTACTCGAATTTTGAACTTTTCCTGGTTGATACCGCAGGATTAAAAGAACCCGTGAGGGTAACCTATACTGAGAGTTTTGACGGCTTACCGGTTTTTACCCCCGATGGCAAAAAACTGGTCTGGACATCTTCCAGGATCGATGGCAAAGAAGCACAGCTCTTTATCGCCGACTGGGACAACGAATACGCAATGAAAGCTTTGGAAAATTCTCCATTGAGAGAAAAAAAAAAGGTAAACTAAACTATCACTTTCTTCCTGAAATAAAAACAGGGGAACTGGAAGAAAAATTGACCTACATTGCCTCGGATGAACTGGAAGGCCGGATGACCGGAAGCGAAGGGGCAAAAAAAGCCGCCGATTATATTTCAAATATCTTTTCTGACCTGGGGTTACAGCCTCTGGCCGAAAACAAAGATTACCTTTTCCCATTTGATTTTGTGTCCGATTACAAAGTAATCGCAGAGGACAATGAGTTTGCCGTGGATGGAAAACCTTACAAGCTCAATACCGACTATGTCCCGCTATCTTCAAGCGATAATGGGGAAGTGAAATCGGAAGTGGTTTTTGCAGGTTATGGACTAAAGGTGGACGGAAAAGGCAAATACCATTACAACTCCTACTCGGATATTGATGTAAAAGATAAGGTTGTGATGGTCCTTGAAGGAATCCCTGAAGGGCTTGATAAAGAAAAACAAGAGCTTTTTGAACGGAATATTTCAGGTGGCTACAAACAAATGCTGGCCCGTCAGTTGGGCGCCAAAGCCATTTTGATAATCACAGGTGAAATAAACAATGAACGTTCCAAAGAGATGGTGGGCTCGGCCGGGATTGTTTCATTGAACATTTCCGAATCGGTTGCAAATGGCCTGCTGGCAGAAAAAGAACTAAGTGTTGAGGAAGCAAAGAAAAACCTGGAAGGTGGCGATCCCAAAGCAAACGAACATTTATTTGCCCTGAGCACAAAAGTAAAGGTCAAGACAAAACTGGAACGTGTCGTAAAGCAGGACAATAACATTGTGGGAGCAATTTATTCCGAAGATACAGATGCTCCATATATATTTATCGGGGGCCATTACGATCATTTGGGATATGGCGAGGTGAACAGCCGCTCGGACGAAGGACACAAACATGACATCTGCAATGGCGCCGATGACAATGGTTCGGGAACAGTTACCGTTTTGGAGCTGGCAGAATATTTTGCAGGGCTAAAAAAAGAGAACCCCGAAGCTATTACGGCCAATCTTGTCTTCTGCCTTTGGTCGGGCGAGGAATTGGGACTGCTTGGTTCCGCCGCTTTTACGTCTGACCTTCCTGTTCCTGCCGATAAAATAAAGGCCTATGTGAACTTTGATATGGTAGGCCGTGTAAAAGACAATAAACTGGAAATCCAGGGAGTGGCTTCTGCAGCCGAATGGAAAAAGATCTTTGAAAAAAAGAACATCGTTACCGGATTTAACCTGAGCATGACGGATGATCCGTATTTGCCAACGGATGTTACATCATTTTATCTGCAAAAAATCCCGGTCATCAGTTTCTTTTCGGGCATCCATATGGATTACCACACTTACAAAGACGATGTGGAACTGATCAATTTCGGGGATTTACAGCGAGGGACCAAATTGGCTTCCCTTATTATCAAGGAAATGATGAAGCCCGATCAAACAATTACATATCAAAAAGTAAAAATAAGAAGGACAAAGGGGACAAAAGGTTCCTACTCCATAACCTTAGGGACCATCCCCGTTTATTCGGGCGGTGATGGAACGGGAATGGGAGTCCAGGGAACCCGTGACGGGGCTCCTGCCGCAAAGGCCGGTATCCTTGGTGGCGATGTGATCGTCAGCCTTGCCGGGAAGGATGTGAAGAATATTTATGATTTCATGAGCATTATGAACGAAATGAAACCTGATGTAGAATATGATGTGAGCGTAAGGCGAAATGGGGAAATAGTGAAATTGAAAATTGTACCGGAAGCAAAAGAGTAATTTTTATGCTGGGGTCACATTGAGCTTGTCCGGCCACATTGGGCTTGTCCGG
>JAJRTT010000499.1 GCA_024278155.1 Bacteroidota bacterium
TTCACATCACGCACTTCAATATCGATCAAAAAGATTTGACCGGCCTCAAAAAGCGTATCCCCGGGCAAAAAAGACCCCAATCCGTCATTGTACCATATTTCAATATAACCATACCAAGGTGCAAAAACAAGGTCCAAATAACCGTCACCATTGATGTCAGCAGCATCAACACCTTCAGTGTCATCGGCCATTTCATCCTGTGCCTCGGTAAAGTGCCCGGTGCCATCGTTCAAAAAGAATTTTGCGGGAAATCCGCGCGACACGGCGGCATCCAGATCACCATCGTTATCCGCATCAAACAGCACGGCACTCTCAGGTGAAGAGGCACTCAATTCCTGGTCGTTATCCACAAAATTACCAGTCCCATCATTTAGGTAAATCCCAACTTTATCACTATTTGGAAAAAAAATGTCGTCAAAACCATCGCCATTCAAATCCCCTACCGCCAACTCATGCCCGGAAGAATAATTGGCGGTATTGTCCGATTTCAGGCTAAAGGAACCAGAGCCGTTATTTTCCCATACTTCAATCCCGTAACTGTTGCTGGAAAAAGGGGCCGTCACAAAGTCCCAATCACCATCGTTTTCAATATCAATTACCTGTACGCCAAACCGCCACCGATTGGCACCGAGTGTATAAGCATTGGTATCGATCAAACCAGCACCATCGTTAAAATAAACCTCAATATCATCGTAAGCATCAACAATGACAACATCAAGCCAGCCATCGCCATCAAAATCAGCTAATGAGACACCGAATGTTTCGCTCAGCGTACCGATCCCCTCTTCTTGCCCTAGCTCATAATTGATGCAGTCCTGGGCTTTTAAGATCATTAAACCAAAAACAAGGTTTAGCGCAACCAATAATTGTAAAATCTTTTTCATAATCACAATTTTCATATTAATATATGGAAAAGCAAAAATACGAAATGTTATTTGGCAATCAGTCTAAATAGGAATTGTTATTTTTGTATTTAATTCAGGAAAAAAGTTATGATTTAACAACCTAACTCATGGAATATCAAACACAGCTTCTTCTTGTAATGATTGCCTATATGTCCTTACTAATACTATGGGGAATGTACCAGGGCAGGAAAGTAAAGACAAATGCCGATTACGCCATTGCCGGCAGGAACCTTCCTGGTTGGGCGGCAGCCCTTTCAGAAAGGGCAACAGGTGAATCCTCATGGGCCTTGTTGGGTTTGCCCGGTGCAGCATATGCAACGGGCCTCACCGAAATCTGGACTGCAATTGGTTGTGTGGCGGGAATCATAACCGCTTGGGCAGCCCTTGCATGGAGATTGCGCGATGAGGCCGAAAAGTATTCTGCCAATACTTTCACCGATTACATTGCAAAAAGACATTCGGAAACCGGAAAGTGGATTCGTATCGTGGGAAGTGCCACCATCGTGTTTTTCTTTTTCTTTTACGTAGGCGCCCAATTCCTTGGAGGTGGGAAAACCCTACATACCATGTTCCATATCGACCCTAAACTTGGGATGCTGATCACGGCTGCTATTATTGTACCTTATACAATTTATGGCGGTTTTCGAAGTGTGGTCTATACCGATGTCATCCAGGCCCTGGTTATGATAACCGCTTTGGTTGTAGGCCCTATCGTCGGGCTTGTTTATTTGGCTAACCACACTGATGTATTTGCCCAATCCATTCCCGAAGCACTCGAAAAGGCCGGACCGGGATATACCTCCTTGATAAACGCAGCTTCGGGTTTTGGGGCCGGAATCGTGATCGTTGGCGGTTTTTCATGGTTTTTCGGGTATCTCGGCGGACAACCCCAATTGAGTATGCGCTTCATGGCCATCAAAGACCCACGGCAAGCCAAGAAAGCACGGAACATAGGCATAGCCTGGACATTGATTGCTTATGTTGGTGCCTTGTCAATTGGCTGGATCGGCATTGCCCTTTTTGGGCCAAACGGATTGGAAGACCGTGAATTTGTGATGCCGGCCGTTTTGTTGCATATTTTCCCGCCCTACATTGCGGCAATCCTGATAACTGGTGCCATTGCAGCCATGATTTCCACCGCTGACTCTTTGCTCATCTTATCTGCAACAGAATTATCGGAAAACCTTATCAAGCCCTTGATGAACAAGGAAATATCAGGTCGGAAAAGCTTGGCACATTCACGGGGTATCACAGCAGGACTTGCCCTTATTGCCCTGTTGCTTGCCTATTTAATCGGTGATGGCACCTTCATTTTCACATTGGTCAGTTATGTATGGGCAGGGATTGGGGGAACATTTTCGGTTGTGATACTTTCAACCCTCTTTTGGAAGAAATTCCACGGAAAAGCAGTTCTCGTTACAATTATTGCGGGTATGTCGTTCACCATCATCTGGATAAGTACCGGAATGGAAGAATTTTTCACATCGCGCATACTTACGTTTGCAGTTGCGGCCATTGTTGCCGTAATATCCACTTACACAATAAAGAAGAAATAAAAAAGAAATGAAATAATTCTTTTTCAATTCAAAAAAAGTTTCGATATTTGCACCCCTCTTAGAAATTGGGTATTTAGGGGTTGGAAAACAAATAACAAAAAACCAACTTTCGTTAAATATTCGACAAATTGAGAGCAAGTTAAGCGTTATGCGTTAAGGACAAACAAACTTAGTTTTTTAACAAGTAACTTTTGACAAATCAATATCTAACTTTTAACATTATTAACTTTTTAACTTTGGATTTATGCCAACAAAAATTAGATTGCAGCGTAAAGGTAAGAAGGGTCAACCTTTTTATCATATTGTTATTGCAGATGGTCGGGCACCACGTGACGGAAAATATATCGAAAGAATTGGCAGTTACAACCCCACCACCAAACCTGCAGAAATCAACATCCAGTTCGACCGTGCACTGTACTGGTTACAGACCGGGGCACAACCAACAGATACTGTCAGGTCGATTTTATCCTATAAAGGTATCCTTTACAAAAACCACCTTAACAAAGGGGTGAAGAAAGGGGCTTTGACTCAAGAGCAGGCGGATGCTAAATTTGATTCCTGGTTGAAGGACAAGGAAGCCAAGATTGAGGGCGAGGTTAAAAATATTGAAATTGCGATCAGGGAAGACAAGAAAAAGCGTTTGGATGCCGAGAAGAAAATCAACGAGGAGAGGGCAAAAGAATTAGCAGCAAAGAAAGCATCCGAACTGAAACTTGAAGCAGGGGACGATGAAGAAAATGCTGAAGAAGTTGCCGAAGATACTGCACCTGTAGCCGAAGAGGCAAAAGAAGAACCAAAAGCTGAGGTTGCAGAAGAACCAAAAGCTGAAAAGCCGAAAGAGGAGGAGCCAAAAGTTGAAGAGAAAAAGGAAGAAGCACCGAAAGCTGAAGCTAAAAAAGAAGAGCCTAAGAAAGAGGAGAAGAAGGAAGAGGAAAAAAAGGCTGAATAGTGCTTGACCATAATGTCCGATTTCTTTAGAAACTGACACGAAATAATTACAGTTTAAATATCGCTTCTGCAAATGGACAAGAAAGAATATTATTTTCTTGGAAAAATAACAAAGACATCAGGTTTCAAAGGAAGCCTGATGTTTTTTTTTGATGTGGACGATACCGGGCCTTACAAAAGCCTTGAAGCGGTATTTGTTGATGTGGGAGGTAGCGGCCTCATCCCTTTTGTAATTGAAAAAATCGCATTCCGACATAACAATACGGCCGTTGTTAAACTGGCCGATATTGACAATGAAGATGCAGCAAACGCCCTGACCGGCTCGCAACTCTATCTTCCCCTGGCATTCTTGCCACCCTTGAAAGGGAAAAAATTCTATTTCCACGAAATCATGGGTTTCAAGGTTGTGGACAAAAAGAAAGGCGATATTGGGAATGTGAAAAGTGTGCTGGACCAATCCGGCCAACCCATTTTCATTATCCAAAAAGGGGAAAAAGAAATCCTTGTCCCCATGACCGATGACATTATCCAAAAGGTGGACAGAAAGAACAAGCGTATCGAAATAGAAGCCCCTGATGGCTTGATCGATATCTATTTGTAGAAACCAGAACCTTTTAGGTGGAAACTGGCCAGGGAGAAGGAGACCTGGGAGGTTGAAAAAAGGAAAACAGTTTGCAGTAGGCAGTAGGCAGTTTGCCAATTGCCTACTGCAAACTGCAAATTTGGTCAGATACTATTAAATTTAGAATCTTTGAGCAATAACCAACATTCCTTTTAATTTGTTTTATTTTAAGATGCCGTTCCAATTTAAGCAATTCAGTATAGAAGATGAGGGCTGCACCATGAAAGTGGGTACGGATGCTGTTTTACTTGGTGCACTTGCAGATTGTAAATCATCAACAAATATCCTTGATATCGGAACTGGTTCGGGGATAATTGCATTGATGCTTGCCCAACGATCACAAGCAAAAATTGATGCCATTGAAATCGATGAAAATTCATTCCAGAAAGCAAAACAGAATTTTCTAAACTCTCCATGGACAGAAAGGCTTATGACAATTAATACTTCCCTTCAGGATTATAGCAAGACAACGAAGAAAACCTATGACCTGATTGTCAGCAATCCCCCTTTTTTTTCAAATAGTTTCAAACCTATTTTGGAAGAGAAAAGAATATCTAAACACGATGAATACCTTGATTTCCCGGATTTGATTTCAGGTGCTGCCAAACTTCTTAATCCCAATGGAAAAATCACGCTAATCCTCCCCTATTCAGAAAAAGAAAACTTCATCCAAATTGCCAAAA
>JAJRTT010000007.1 GCA_024278155.1 Bacteroidota bacterium
CCGGAAGGGGAAGTCTTGGGCGATGCTGTTTGTACCATTGGCGATAAATCCTATACGCAAAAAGACCTTGCCGAATACATTCAGGAACAACAGGCCATCGGGTCCAATGAAAAGTTCAATGAATATGTGAACAAAGAGTTCAAGGCATTTGGCGATGAAAAATGCAAAGAATACGAAGATGGGAATTTGGAAAGAAAATATCCCGAGTTCAAGGCCATCATGAAAGAATATCATGACGGGATATTGCTATTTGAACTGACCAACCAAAAAATTTGGTCATATGCCGGACAGGATTCCGTTGGTTTACACAAGTATTATGATGAACACAAAAGCGAGTTCAAATGGGGCACCCGTTTGGATGCAACGGTTTATACCGTAAAAGATACAAGCTATGTGGATCAGGTCAGGACATTGGCCGCTGACGGTTTAAGTTCGGAGGAAATCCTAAAACAAGTTAACAACGATAGCCTCACCGTGGTATTTGTCGAGAGCAAAAAATTCCAGAAAGGGGACAACGACATCATCGATTCCATCAAATGGAAAAAAGGGATCAGTGAAAATTTCAAGAAAAAAGGGAACACGGTTTTTGTTGTGGCCCATAAAAAACTGGCCCCACAAAACAAAACATTTGAAGAGGCCCGCGGACTAATTACCGCAGGTTACCAGGAATACCTCGAAAAAGAATGGATCAAGGAACTAAGGGCAAAATACCCTGTGGTAATCCATGAGGAAGTTTTGACGACACTTACTGAATAAATAGAATATCATTGAAAAAACTGCTGCTATTTTTCTTGATTGGACTAAGTGCGTGCATGAACATTGACGACAAGGGTTCGGAAAATGTCCTTGCACGTGTTTTTGACGAATATTTGTACGAATCGGACCTTGAGAACCTTGTCCCTTCGGGCACTTCCGCAAAGGACAGTCTTTCGATAGCACAAGGTTACATCAACAACTGGATTTCGCAACAACTGGTTTTGCACAAAGCCAAAAAAAACCTGAAAGAAGAAGATAAGCAGTTCGACAAACAATTGCAGGAATACAAAAACTCCTTGATTACCTATCAATACGAAAGCAAGCTCATCCGGCAGCAATTGGACACTATTGTAAGCGATGAGGAAATCGAAAAGTATTACAACGGGAATATTGGCAACTTTGAGTTGAAGAACAATATCGTAAAGGCTTTTTATGCACGTTTCCGCAAGGATGGGGAGCATATCAAGAAAACGAAAAAGTTTTTCTATTCCAAAAAACCGGATGCACGGGATTCCTTGGAAAAATACATCGAAAACTATTCTGACCTTTATTTCCTTGATGATGAATCCTGGATATTGTTTGATGATCTCTTGAAGTTTGTTCCGATAGAAGCCTACAACCAGGAAGCCTATTTGAAGAACCACCGGAAAATCGAGTTGACCGATGATCAGTTTTTCTATCTCGTTAATTTTTCCGATTTCAGGATAAAAGAGGGCACATCCCCGTTAAGTTTCGAGAAAGGGAACATTCGGCAGATTCTCATCAACAAAAGGAAATTGCAGGTGCTGAAAAAAATGCGGCAGGACATTTTTGACCAGGCCCAGCAAAACAACGATTTTGAGGTTTATTGATGGAAAAACAATATCAATCAAATATGTCCCGTTAGGGACAACATATTTATGACAAAAAAAATGAAATTACAAACATATATTTTAAGCCTTGGCCTGTTTTTCACCCTGCAGCTTTTTGCACAGGACACAACCCATCGGCAACCAGGTGTCATAATCGACCAGATTGTGGCAGTGGTAGGCGCAAATGTTATCTTGCACAGCGATGTTGAGGCGCAATATATTCAATACCGGATGCAGGAAGGTGGGGCCCGGGGAAGTGCAAAGACCGTAAAATGCAATCTCCTCGAAAACATACTTTACCAAAAACTGTTGCTCAACCAGGCCGAACTCGACAGTGTGGAAGTTTCGGAGCAACAGGTAGAAGGGGAAATGGACCGTAGATTGCGCCATTATATTTCCATGTTTGGTTCACCTGAAAAATTTGAAGAGTTCTATAAAAAATCAATCCTGCAATTTAAGGAAGACCTGAGGGAACAGGTGAAAGAGCTCATGATGGTGGAACAAGTGCAACAGACCATCACAAAAGACGTGAAGATCACCCCTTCGGAAGTCAGGGCATTCTTCAAAGAAATCCCCACCGATAGCCTTCCTTTTTTGAATTCGGAATTCCAGTTGTCACAAATTGTCATTATGCCACCCATCAACAAGGATGAAAAGGAACGGGTAAAAGACAAACTGACCGGGCTTAGGGACAGGATATTGAAAGGGGAAAGTTTTGCAACGCTTGCAATCCTGTATTCCGAAGACCCTGGATCGGCCAAGAATGGCGGTGAACTGGGATTGCACGGCAGGGGCGAAATGTTCCCTGAATTTGAAGCCGTTGCTTTTTCGTTAAAAGACGGGGAAGTATCGGAAATAGTGGAAACCGAGGCCGGCTACCACATTATCCAGCTTATCGAAAGGCGTGGCGACTATATCAATGTCAGGCACATTTTGGTCATGCCCAAAGTATCCCCTTTGGATTTAGCCAAGGCCAAAGTAAAACTGGACAGTGTTTCGCAGCTTATCCAGGACAAGAAATATACCTTTGAAGAAGCGGTCAAGAAATTCTCGGAAGACCCAAGCAAGAACAATGGTGGTATTTTGGTAAACCCCATGACCGGAAATTCCGTTTTTGAATCGGACCAACTTGACCCCAAAGTGTTTTTTGTGATCGACAAGTTGAAAGTGGGCGACATTTCAAATCCCGTGCCCTTTAAAATGGACGACGGGAAAGATGCATACCGTATCTTGTATTTAAAAAGCCGGACCGAACCGCACAAGGCAAACCTGAAAGAAGATTATGACAAAATCCAAAGCTGGGCACTGGAAGACAAAAAAGGGAAAGTGATGAACGAGTGGATCAGAGAAAAGATAGAGTCAACTTATATCAAAATAAACGGTGATCTGGGAAAATGCGAGTTTACGAATGATTGGGTTAAATAATGTGAGAAGGATTCAATGCGAGAAGGATTCAATGGGACAAGGATTAAATGGGACAAGGATTCAATGCGATAATATATTAAACCGAAACGGAAAATCCTGCATTATCAAAACCATAAGCATTGTAAATATTCAAGCCTGTCTGCCGAACAGGCCAGGCATTCCAACATTGAATCATTGTAGCATTAAGATAGATTCCACATATTAAGTATAATTTTTGCCCATATAAATAGATTTTGATCCAATAAATAGAAAATATGTACAAATCAGATGTGGAAGCCCTGGATGCTTTCGTGGAAAAACATAAAGAACTACGTGCCGAAATCGGCAAGGTAATCATCGGACAGGAACAGACGATCGATAATGTATTGATTGCCATATTTAGCAAAGGGCATGGATTGCTGGTGGGCGTTCCAGGTCTGGCAAAAACATTGCTCATCAATACCATTTCGCAGGTTCTGGGCCTCAATTACAACCGCATCCAGTTTACCCCTGACCTGATGCCTTCGGATATTATCGGTACGGAAATCCTGGATGAAAGCCGCCATTTCCGTTTTATCAAAGGGCCCATCTTTTCAAATATCATCCTTGCCGATGAAATCAACCGGACACCACCAAAAACCCAATCGGCTTTACTGGAAGCCATGCAGGAAAAAGCAGTGACCGTGGCCGGGAAACGTTATTCGTTGGATGAACCTTTTTTTGTGCTTGCTACTCAAAACCCCATTGAGCA
>JAJRTT010000039.1 GCA_024278155.1 Bacteroidota bacterium
AAGCATATCCCTGATCCCCCGATCATTTTCCTTGCACAGTTTTTCGATACACTCCCGCAGGGTTGCTCCGCTTTCCAGCTCCAGCACTTCTGAAGATTTGCCTGCTTTGCTCTTTATCTGAGCGAAATATTTAACATGTATTTTCATATTTAAACTATCTTGCCATCCTCAATTTTAATTATTTGATCAGCCAATATTTTTGCGTCTTTTTTAGAGTGGGTGACGTGCAGCGCAGTGATATTCAGCTCCTTTTTCAGTTTTAGAAGTAATTCATACATCTCGTCTCGGGTAGGTTCATCCAATGCGCTCAAAGGTTCATCGAGGCATAAAAATTCCGGATAAAATGCAAGTCCCCGCCCGAGGGCAATTCGTTGCCGCTCTCCACCACTCAATCCTGAAATCTTCCTACTCAGCAAATGATCAATCCCGAGCAAATCTGCCAATTCCATAACCCGTTTCGCCATTTCCTCCTTTTTCCATTTTCTGATGCGCAGGGCAAAACCGAGGTTAGACTGCACGTCCATAGAAGAAAAAAGCGCGCCATCCTGTGGTACATACCCGATCATTCTTTCCGATGGTTTCAATCGACTGATATCCAATCCATTTAATAAGATTTCTCCTGACTGGATTTTTCTCAGGCCTAATATTACTTCCATAATCGTGGTTTTCCCGCAACCAGTTTTTCCCATCAATACTGCATATTTGCCTTTTTCTATATGAAAAGTGATGTCTTGCAGACTAAATTCCCCCTGCCTGATCGATAGTTTGCTAACTGAAAGCATTAGTCTATTGTTTTAAAAAATCCAATATTGCCAAAATAGCGCACAACCATCAATACGCCAAATCCGGCAAATATCATGATGAGCGAAACGGCTACTGCAGCTTCAATATTTCCGACCGACATTTCAAGAAAGACTGTGGTTGGCAGCACCTCAGTACGCATTCTTGTGGCACCCGAAAAAACCAGAATCGGGCCAAATTCCCCAAGCGCCCTTGCCCAGGCGAGCGATCCGGCAGTAAGAATACCATTTTTGGTCTGGGGCAACAAAATCATCCAGAAAGCTTGTCCTTTGCTGCACCCCAGGGTAAGGGCTACTTCTTCCTGTCGCGAGTTGATTTGTGAAAATGTCACATTCATGGTCCTGACTGCAAACGCACAGGCCACCATAAATTGGGCAATCACCACGCTATACACGGTGTAGGTAATGCGCACATGACTCTCAATAAATCTTCCCGGGGCTGTTTGAAAAAGGATCAGCAAACTTAGGCCAATCACCAGTGGAGGAAGTATAATGGGAATATCCAGGATGGCATCCAATAATCGTTTACCAGGGAAATTGTAGCGTGTCATGATATAGCCGGTAGGAATGGCAACGACAAGGCTCAGCAACATAGTGATCGTGCAAGTGATCAAACTCAATTTGGTCGCATATTGGATCTCTTCACTTTTTAATGCTTCCAGGATATGCCCCGGTGTTGTAAAGGTAAGATCGGCATACATCATCCCCACAATGAGTAAAATATAGGTTGAGGATATAATGCCCATCACCAGTATAAAAGGCCAGTTGCGTTTAGGCTTGAACCCCCTTTTTCTCCTTTCCGATAAATCTCCTTTGCTCATAAATAACTTTGGCACTATTCGTTTATCAGGCTATCATTGACATACTCCCAGCCAAATCCATTGTCTAAAAAGACCTCCTTTGATGCATTTGACGTAATCGATTTTAGCAATCGTGTCAGCAGCCAATAATGGGTAGTATTTTGCCCAATGCCATAATTTTGAAAAGCAATCGCCTTGGAGTCATCAATGGGGATCACTGTTACTTTATCTCTCACCTTTGAAATATTTGCTTCATACACAATCACGGCATCGAGGGAACCGGTGCGCAACTGATTAACCAGCAAATCTGCCGTGGGCGTTTGCGAATAGACATTGGGCAACATCTGCTCCCAAATCCCTTTTTGTTCGAGCAGCCTTTTGGTCAATTCCCCCAAAGCGCTTTGCTGTGGATTGCAAACCCCAATTCTCATGTCTTCCTTCAAAAGGTCATTTAACCCGGTCACTTGCTTTGGATTCCCCTGTTTAACAGCCATTAAAATTTTGGTATTTGAGACGTCAGTAATATCCATAAACTTATCATGCACCATGTCCATAAAAGAAATATCGCAGGTAAGATAGGCATCGGGCCGCTGACCGGCTTTTATCTGTGCCACTAATATCCCACAACCATTATACACCCGCTCAACAGTAACGCCTTCCCGCGACTCAAATTCCTGAATCGTACTTTCAATGGCCACACGGTTAACTCCTCCGCTAAAAAACAGGATGCTTGGTTTTTCTTCCCAAATATCTCCCTGAACAGCTTCATATCCCATGGCCTGAAAAGCAGGATTGCCAAATTCACGAGAACTTAAATACCGTAAAAATCCAAGGGCTGCTGTAGGTTGCTTTGAAAAGGAAAGCACTCCTACTGTCACTTGTTTCGTGAATCCATCAAATAATTTTGTATGTACGATTTCCAGTTCTTCATATTGGTTTGCCGTTGCATCCCAGATAATCCCCGCATCGACTGCGCCAATCCGGATATCATTGGCCACCTCATTTACGGTTGGTTTGAATACGGTAGCGGCTTCTTTTACAGATTCCCAAAGGCCATGACTTTCAAGGATTTTCTTTGTGTATTTGCCAACAGATGCTGCTTCGGGATTGCCGAGTGAGAATGAAATGTCTTCTTTCAGGAAATCCTCAATACCTGTGATATTTTTCGGATTTCCTTTTTTCACTGCAATCACCGGCGATAGAAAAGCCAAAGGTTGGGTTTCAGCAATCAACCCCAACTTTGAAGCTTCCTTCAAATAGCTTTCATCTGCCGCGAGGTAAAGATCTCCTGATTTCGCGATCCGCAACCCCGACAACAGTGTCCCTGATCCGCCATACTGAATTTCGACCTGCACGCCGGAAATTTTTTCATACTCCCGGGCCAGTTTTTCAACAGGTGGTTTTATCCCGGCAGCGCAGTACAGCACCAGGGTTTTTTCTTCTGTGGATGACTTGCATGAAAATAACCCGAGGATAAAAAGGGAAAAAATTACAAATAACTTCAATTTTTGTGAATGCATTGTTAAGATATTATTTATTGTATTTATTTCGATAAAAAAAGAAAAGTCCTGTTGCAACAACCAACAAAGTAAAAATTACCATCATAATCAAGCCCCGATTAAATTTCGTTTTTGTTTCGGTCTCGGGATATTCAATTTCCGTAGCCTCATCAAAGGCTGAATTCAGGTCGATAACCTCGATGCCATAGCCAATATCCCCTGCAATCTCAGGGTTTGTTTCTTTCGCCAGAATGCGACTCATCTCTGCCAATATCATCGGATTGTCCACATCAAAGCCAACTTCATCCGCCAATTGCTGACGACTCTCAGATGGCCAAAGTAAAGGAATCTGGTTTCCCAGCATCCATTTGCGGTCAAGGCCACATTCGCAATCTGCCCCAATCATCGACATGTAGGTATATAACCTGCCTTCTGAAATCTCAGTTGCATTTACGGTGCCACCCATGATTCGGCCACGGCCGTACAATACGAATGCCACAGGTTCATCCTGGAGTTCATCAATACCAAGCGACCATAGCAACACTTTTTCTGCTTGAAAATCATTAGCAGAAATACGAATCGACACAGGCCCATTCCTGACTTGTTTGGGCATATAGGGCAGGATATTTTCAATCCTTTCAAAGTCACTTTCTATTTTCTGCGCTACTTCCTCATTCTTAGTTTCTTCCTTTCCGTCAACCATTAGGATAACTGAAAATACTTCCGAAAAATCTTTACCTAAGCTACTTCGGATTGGAGAGTTGAGCACACGATCAACTTCATTTGACAAATCATTTACTTTTAGCTCAAGCATCCTGCCATCTGGCGCAAATAGGACAAGCGCCGGTAAACTGAGTTTTCGATTTATAAGCTGTTTGACAAGCGGATGTTCACGGTCTTTTTCCGGATGTAAAACAGTTAGTTTAATATTGGAATCATCCAGCTTACTTCTTATATTTTGCCATTTCGGGTCTGAAGCATCTGCTTGCTGATCGATGACAGCAAGGGTATAGATGTCATGTGATAATGTAGAAAAGCCAATTTCCCTCACGGTGAAGCGACAGGCGTTGGCATGCTGATAAAAGCTTATAATAAATATAATTGCTAAAATTCCTTTTCTCATAAATTATAACATTGTCCACATAAAATTGAAATCATGGATATTTGATGCATTATGTCCATAATTAATTGATATTGTATGGATACAAGAGCAGCATTCTCGGTGAATATAAACCAAAGTTCCCCTTGATAAACGTCTGAGTATTAAAGCCAATCCCCCTAACCCCCTTCTCCAAGGGGGAATATATAATACGATAGTAATTAAATAGGACCCTTTTCATGAAATAATAATTCACCGGGCACCTCTTGCTTTTCAATTCCCGGCCCTTCGATTTCTACACTAAAAGCCTGACCGCGTTCATTTTGATAGTACAATACAGAAATGGGATGAAAACCTGTTTTTAGTGCGACATCCTTTTTCATTTCCCGTGCACCGTGACTGCCATCATTGTCAATCAATTTTTCATTGTTAAGCCAGACTACACTTCCATCATCGCTTGTGGTCGAAAAGGTATAAACCCCA
>JAJRTT010000500.1 GCA_024278155.1 Bacteroidota bacterium
ACAACCCAATGTCCTGTTTGGACATACCAAAGTAGAGGGGCAACGAACAGGATGGCCATCAGCACGAGCAAGCCCAAAAAAAGTGCCTTTTTGTTTTGGATAAGCCATTTAATACTTTCCGCAAACTGTTTGGGGTCATTGCTCAGAAAAGGCAAGAGCAAAATGACAATCCCATTGGTTGGCCTTGTAATAATGGTGAAGCCGAAAAAGAACATGGCCAGGACATAGGCCGATAATTTTTTTTCGTCCAATGCTTTTTTTGAACAATAAAGAAAAGCCGTTATGAGAAAAAAGCTGTAAACATGTCCCATGGAGGGTTCCACCAATACATAAAAAATAATGTTTGTGCCGAAAGCGATGATGCCCACAACGAAAGAAGCCACTGAAAGATTTGCCCCCAGTTTTCTTAATAGTTTTTGAAGGAAAAGCAACCCGAGCCATAAATAAAACAAATTGGCAAAACCAATGGCATACTGGTAGATGATTGAATATCCATCGGCGGGGAAACCAAACATCAGGCTGAGCACATGGGCAAGCAGGAAAAAGGGAAGCCACAACAGACTTAAGCCGGGGAAATATTTATTGACGGTTTCACCTTTGTACGGCACCCTGAATTCCTTAAAAACAGATTTGTCGGCAGGATAATATTTGTCTTCATAGCCTTCGATAAATTTGTAATCAAGATCATGGTAAATGAAAATAGCCGGAAGATAGGCGTAATAGCCTTTTCCATCGCTGTTGATGACCCTGTCCCAATTTTCGTAAGGTTTTTTTATGCCGAAGAACAGGAAAAGGTAAACGGATAATATAACTATAGGTGCGTATTTTAAAACTTTGGTTTGCATCAAAACTTATTTGTTAACGCATATTTCTTTGTTTTACCACCTCAAAAACCAGGATGCCGCAGGCAACGGCCACATTGAGCGACTCGATATTGCCCTGCAATGGGATTTTTACCTTTGCATCCGATAATTGCAAATATTCACTTGCAATCCCTTTCTCCTCCGAACCCATTATGATTGCAAGGGGTTGGGTGTAATCGGGTTTATAATATAACTCATCCGTTTTTTCAGTGGCCGCAACAATTTGCAGTCCGCTGTTTTTTAAAAAAACGATTGTCTCTTTCAAATCGGAAACGCGGCAAATGTTCATCCGGGTTATGGCGCCGGCAGAAGTTTTGATCGTATCTGCATTGATTTGGGCAGATCCTTTCACGGGGAATACGATGGCATCCACACCGGCACATTCGGCCGAGCGGGCAATAGACCCCAGGTTCCTTACATCCGTGACTTTATCAAGGACCACAATAAACGGGGCTTTCCCACTTTCAAAAAGCATGGGCACCAAATTCCCGATATCCACATACTCAATGGGCGAAACCAGTGCGATTATCCCCTGGTGGTTTTGGAGGGTATAGCGGTTCATCCTCTCCCTCGGGACATATTGAAAAGGTATCTTTAACTCAATGGCCAGTTTTTTAACGCTGTGTTCCTTTTGTGCCTGGATGTTTTTCTGGATCAAAATCTTCTCGATTTCTTTTCCGGCTTTCATTGCTTCCACCACGGGTAGATGCCCGTATATAATGCTTTGTTTGCTCACGATTTATATTTTAAGA
Source organism: Bacteroidota bacterium (assembly GCA_024278155.1). GTDB lineage: Bacteria > Bacteroidota > Bacteroidia > Bacteroidales > JAADJA01 > JAADJA01. The sequence continues at coordinate 1,616 of JAJRTT010000500.1, forward strand.
TGCTTCGCGCAAAGATAAGATAGAATTGTGTATGGATTTTTTTATTTATTTTTGGAAATGTAAATAATTAGATGTTCTTTTGCGCCGCTTTTTGAAGCGCTGTTAATTGAATAACAATAGATACTTATAAATACTAATTTGTTAAAAAAAATACTGCAATGGATTTAGAAAGAATAATGAACGACCTGGAGAAGAAGCACCCCGGGGAAATGGAATACCTTCAGGCAGTGCGCGAAGTACTCGAATCGCTCGAAGATGTAGTAAACCAAAACCCACAGTTTGAAGCTGCCGGGATCATTGATCGCCTGATCGAGCCCGACCGGGTATTTAGTTTTAAGGTTCCCTGGTTGGATGACAACGGCAATGTGCACGTAAACCTGGGTTACCGCGTGCAGTTCAATAATGCCATTGGCCCTTACAAAGGTGGGTTGAGGTTTCACCCGAGCGTGAACCTGAGTATTTTGAAGTTCCTTGGTTTTGAACAAATATTCAAAAACAGCCTTACCACCCTTCCGATGGGTGGTGGCAAGGGAGGTTCTGATTTTGATCCCAAAGGAAAATCAGATAAGGAAATAATGCGTTTTTGCCAGTCCTTCATGCTGGAGCTATGGAAAATCATCGGCCCCGAGACCGATGTGCCCGCCGGGGATATTGGCGTAGGTGGAAGGGAAATAGGTTATATGTACGGGATGTACAAAAAGCTGACGCGTGAACATACCGGCGTACTTACAGGAAAAGGCTTGAACTGGGGCGGAAGCCTAATCCGCCCGGAAGCCACAGGTTATGGCACAGTTTATTTTGCAAAGGAAATGCTTGCAACAAAAGGAGAGGCATTTGAAGGGAAAACCGTTTGTATCTCGGGATTTGGAAATGTGGCCTGGGGAGCAGCACAAAAGGTAACGGAATTTGGAGGAAAGGTAGTAACAATATCCGGCCCTGACGGCTATGTTTACGATGCCGATGGTATCTCCGGCGAGAAAATCGAATATATGTTGGAACTCAGGGCCTCTAACCAGGATATTGTCCAGCCTTATGCCGAAGAATTCCCCGAAGCAAAATTTGTTGCCGGAAAACATCCCTGGGAAATTAAATGTGATGTTGCGTTGCCTTGTGCCACACAAAACGAATTGAATGAAGAAGATGCCAATGCGCTTGTGGCAAACGGCTGTACGTGTGTGGCCGAAGGTGCAAATATGCCTTCCACGCCCGGGGCTGTGGAAATTCTGCAGGCGAATAAAATTCTCTTTGGCCCGGGCAAAGCAGTAAACGCAGGTGGAGTTGCAACTTCGGGGTTGGAGATGTCGCAGAATGCCATGAAACTCAATTGGAGAAGCTGGGAAGTGGACGAAAAACTGCACCATATCATGCAAAGTATCCATGCAACCTGTGTGAAGAACGGAACCGAAGAAGATGGATATATCAATTATGTGAAGGGCGCAAATATTGCGGGTTTCCTTAAAGTGGCCAACTCCATGCTCGATCAGGGGATCCTTTAACCTGAATAATTCATGAATTATTCAGGTTAAATTGCCATAACGATAAATAATTGTCATATTGACCATGCAGTTGTCCAATCAGGGCAACTGCTTTTTTTATTTCGCTACTTTTGTCCCCTAATTCCCAATAAATGATTGTAGGTATCGGAGGTGCAAGCAATGCCGGGAAATCCTGGCTCGCAAAGAGTATTAAGGAAAATTGCCCTGGCAAGAAAATCAAAACACTGTGCCAGGACGATTTTGTTTTTCCTGTGGAACAGCAACCCCGGATAAAAGATCGGGTTGATTGGGAAATGCCTGCTTCTATTGATTTTGCCAGTTTTAAAACGGCCATAATAAAAAACCAGGGCAATTTTGATATTGTCATAGCCGAAGGATTGATGGCTTTTTACGACAAGGAAATCAACCGGCTTTATGACAGGAAAGTTTTTATTGAGATCACGAAAAGAAATTTCCTAAGGAGGAAATCCATTGATCGTCGTTGGGGCGAAGAACCCAATTGGTATATTGAACATATATGGTCCAGCTACCTGAAATACGGGCGGGTTCCGAAAAACGATCCATCTTATCTGTTGACTTTTGCGAACAACCTGGATGTGGCAGAGGTAGTGGACTTTATTTGTAATCAAGGCTAACTTTATTTCGTCAGGTGAATTATTGTGGTTTTTCTGTCAACCAAATGGGTGTACGGCAAATTTCCCAAGTCCATACATAAACTCATTTAATTGGTATCATTTTTTAGTGTGAATTTCGTGTCGTACCGTCGGCAAGCCTTTGGCGACTGATGGTTTTAGTGATTTAGTGGCACTTTTTTCTTTTGCCACGAAAGCACAATCCCGCACTAAATCCCACAAAAAGGGGAATTTGTCGTACACCCAGCCAAATTCGGGACAAGATCGTTAAAAAAATCCTTATTATCTTTGTAAGGTTAAGTTTGAAAAATGGAAAGATTATCAAGTCGTTCAAAGATCGTTATCGGGTTGGTCCTGATGCTCTCTATTATCATAATAGGGGTGGCGGGCTATATGATTATCGAAGACGATGGCTTTTTGAACGCATTGTACATGACGGTCATTACCGTTTCCACGGTGGGTTTTGGCGAAATACACAAACTGAGCGATGGGGGAAAGGTTTTCACTATTTTCCTTATAATCTTTAGTTTTACCACTTATGCTTATGCGCTTACCACCATTTCCACCCATTTTTTTGAAGGGCAGTTACATTTTTTCCTGACAGGCTATAAATCAAAAACAATAAAGAAAATGCAGAACCATGTTATAGTATGCGGATATGGCCGGAACGGACGACAGGTCGTAAAGGAGCTGCTGGCACAAGGACAGCCCTGTATCGTAGTTGATAGCGACCCACAGGTGATTTCCAGCGAATCGGAAAACAATAAGGCCATTTTTATTTTGGGCGATTCCACACAGGACGAGACGCTCGAGAAAGCCAACATCAAATTTGCCAAGTCCCTTGTCACCACATTGCCCATGGATGCCGACAACCTTTATGTGGTGCTTACGGCAAGGGCATTGAACCCGAACATGAACATTATCAGCCGGGGTTCGAGTGGTAGTTCCGAAAAGAAACTGAGGATGGCGGGAGTTGATAGTGTGGTCATGCCCGAAAGTGTCGGTGGGGCGCACATGGCCGATCTTGTTACACGGCCTGACATTATCGAGTTCCTGGAACATGTGTCCGTTCACGGCGAAGACCCCACAATGCTGGAAGAAATCGTATGTCCCGATTTGCCCGATAGAGTAAAAAGCAAGACCATTTATGAAATAGGTATCAGAAGGAAAACGGGCGCCAATATCATTGGTTACAAAACAGCCGATGGCAGGTATATCCTGAACCCCTCACCTGATACCAAGGTGAACCCCGGCTCCAAACTGTTCGTGTTGGGCACACCGGAACAGGTTGTCGAAATGAAGAAAGTCTTATCGGAGAAAGGCTAGGGTTGTTGGGGCAAATCCTTCCCGTGGTTATTTTACGTGAAAAAGGGCCATGGGGTAAATAAATTGCAAAAATAACTTCAAGATTGCCAAAAGTGTTTTTTTCAACCTTTCGGGTCGCCAGCGCAAAACCTTGCTTCCACCCAAAAGGTTCGAAGTTTACCCATGTAATTTCTTCCTTGTCTCCTCCAGTGCCGTATTGCTCCCGAACACATGGATAATGTCGCCCATCTTAAAATAGGTTTCGCCGTGTGGGATGTATAATTTATCGTCCCTTTTTATCATCATCAAAATGGCATCGCGGTGAAAGGGCACTTCCAAGAGTTGAAGGCCGTCCAGTTTTGTATTGGTGATGGCGATTTCCTCCACACTAAAGTTTTCAAACGATTCCACTAATGTATGATAGGTCGTTGGGCGGATGATGAGGTTTTCGATGGTGGTGGCCAAAACCCTTCGGGCATCTATGGTTTCAACGTTGATGGCTTTTAAGGATTCTTCGATGGAGAGGTTCCCTGCACGGGAAATTATTTTTTCATGATGAAGCTCTTTCCTAAGCAATTCACAAATCCGAAGGTTCAGTTTATTGGAATTGGTTTCGACCACCACATAATTCGAATCGGACAATTTCAGTTTCGTATAAAGTTCCGGATCCAAGCCATCGCCCCGAAAAACATGGATCCCTTTTGCTTTTATCTCGATACACCTTTTTTCGTGTTTTTCCACTATCACAGGAGTGAACCCATGAATGGACAAGCGGCGTGCAAGGAGGACGCCCGTACTGCTCCCACCAATGATTATGGTTTTGCCGCCAGCCAAAATATCGGTCTTGTTCAATAAATTGTAGATGGTGGGCGAAAGGAAACATGTGGTAACCGCCATCAGTATGAAGCAGGCATTTACCCCTGCAGAAATCACGCCCAGGTCTTGGCCAATGGCCGAAGCGGCTATGATGAGGCTTAACCGTGAAGACATCAGGAAACCCGCCGAAATGGCTTTTTTGTACCCGAACAACCTTCCCCACAACATTGAAGGGATTACCTTTACCGCAAACAGGGTGATAAGGAGCAGGATGAGGAACCATCCCAATGAACTGTCGAATTCCTTGAGGGCGGCCGGGTCAAATTCAACGCCTACCATGATAAAAAACACAGGGATGAGAAAACCGAAACTCATCCCATCCAGTTTCAACATCAGCAGCGACCTTTCTTTGTGCAGGAAAATGGAGAGCAGCAAGCCCCCGAGAAATGCACCGAGCAGGATCACTTCTTCGTCAATGTATTGCGAAAGGACCACAAAAATAAGGATGAGCAAAATGGTTCCCCTTACGCTTATCTGCGAAGCCGCATGGGCAAGTTGGAACGTGATTTTGTTGAAAAGCTTGTTTTTGTTGAAACGCAACCCAATCCGGTAGAAAAGGTAAAAAGCGGCAAAAAGCCCCAGTATCAAAAGTATCTCCCATTGAAAACCGTTTTTAAGGATATAGGCCGTGAACGTAAAAAGGATAATACTCAATACATCGGCAACAGCAGCGGCAATGATGATCATTTGCCCGAAACGCATACTGATTTCGCTACGGTTTTTCAGGATGGGCAAAATAATCCCCACCGAAGTAGTGACCATGATGAGGGCAAAATACCAGTTGCTTTTTATGTCGGCCATGCCCGACAGGAAACCTGCGGCAATCCATGAAAGGGCAAGGGTGATGATAAAGGAGGCGATCCCTACCAACAATGGGTTTTTCAAAAAACGGGATACATTCAGCCGTTTCCGGGGAAAGGAGGCCAGGATTTTGTTCACGTCTATTTCCAGCCCGCTCATGAACATCAGGAAAACGAAACCGGTGAGTGCAAAGAAATCCAAGATATGGATACTGGTTTCATTGGCAGATGCCAAAAGGTATTTCCCGACAAAGAAACCAAGGATAATCTCCACGATGACCGCCGGGATTTTATTCAGCCGGAGCAGGGACATGGTCATGGGGACCATCCAGGCAATGGCCGCTACGATCAAAATGGGATAAAAATCGAAATGGAAGGAAATACTCAAAATCATTTTTCAAAATTAACAAAGTATGGTTTACGAATGACTATTAACTTGCCAAAGATCGAAC